>CAKUUG010000025.1 GCA_934692665.1 uncultured Candidatus Melainabacteria bacterium
GTAAACCAGGATACTATCCAAAAGCTAACGGTTCTTGTGGAGAATGTACACCGGGTTATGCATGTCCTAATGGAGATAACAGTTGGTATGAGTGTACTGGAGGTACATATTCTAGTTCTAATACAGGAACATCTTGCAGTGATTGTTTATCAAAAACTACAAATTGTGCAAATTGTGATAATAAAACAGGTGCTTGTACAAAATGCAGTGCTGGATATTACCTAGAAAACGGCACTTGCAAAATATGTCCAAAAGGTTATTATTGTGATGGCAAAAATAAAAACGGATGCTATACAGACGAAGCAAATTGTTCTCCAACGGAAGGTGCAGCGTCATGTAGCAAATGTGAAGCGGGTAAATTTGCTTCAACTTCTGACTATTATTATTTAAAACATTTAATAGGTGTGCAATGTTCTGGCTGCAAAAATGAATATTACTGTCCGGGCGGAGTTGTTCCTGTAGTTTGTCGTAAAAAAACTTCTAACTGTAGTTTATGCATCCCTTCAACGGGTTATTGTACAACATGTGATCCAGGGTACAAATTGGAAAATGGTGCTTGTAGTAGTAGATGTAATGTGACAGCCTGCACCGGCTATTCTTCAGGATGCACATGTTCTAGTTGCCAGAAAGGCTATAGTCTCAAAAATGGAATTTGTATTAATTGTACAGGTATTAAAAATTGTGCAGTTTGTTCTAGTTCTGATAAATGCGAAACATGTGAGTCGGGTTATAGTCTTGATTCAGACTACAAATGTGATTGTAAATCATGGTCTATGAAAATCAAGACAGGCACTTCTACTTTGTGTATGACAAAATACAATGTTGGAGATATGCTTGGAAGTGGTGGAGTAGATATACCAGCTGGTGCAAGTGTAACTAAATACCCTGCTCAATACGATGCTAACAATTATTGTGATGATGACAATAAAAAATGTTGTTGGACTGGTGGTGATTTCTTTAGTGATTATTCGCTATCGGGTATCAATTACCCCGGTAGTGGTAGAATTCAATGTAATTACTATGCTGCTAGTGCAATCTGCGCAAATTTGGGATCTGGATGGAGATTGCCTAGTTTGGATGAAATAGAAGTTGCTGTAAAAAACTATTCAAAAAACAAAACTGTTGATGGATTACAAATTTGTAGTTATGTAAGTAATGCAGGCTTAACCAGATGCAATGACAAGAAAAAACAATGTAGGGTTATAACTGGTTCTAATAGTGCTGCCCGTGATTCTGAATATTGTTACCCTGGTAGTCTGTGGTCAAATGAATACCATCCCCCAGTTGCATATAATATGGATATAAATGGTGGTAGTCTCGATCGAAGATACAATGGTACTTTGCAATATGGCAGATCTGTCAGATGTGTTAAAAAAATAGAATAGTAAACATCCAATATTTCAATTCGCAAGGGGGAATTTATTCCCCTTTTTTTATGTAAAAATTTGCTTTTTTGAAAAAAATAATTAATTATCTATTATGAAAAATGTTTTAATTACTTTTTTGAAAAGCAAGAGCAATTGTTCGCACAAAAATGCCCTTTTATATTGTGAAAACGGTTATTGTCCTGATTGTGGCGAATATTTGGTAAAAAATTATTACATAGTAAGATGCTCTAGATGTGATATAAAACGTGAAGCAAAAATATTTTGGGGTGAAGTTGTTCCAAAAGACAAATATTGTTCAAACTGCGGGGAAAGAGATTTTTATATAGAAAAAATTGATAAAGTAAATTTTGTCGATGCAAATTATGCAGTTTGTCTAAAAGAAATAGCAAATGAAACTTTATCAACTCATCCTGAAGCACAAATCTGGGTCGATGAAGGCAATAATACGGTTAAACAACTGAAAAACCCTGTTGCATAAGTTATTTAAGAGAATTTATTTCAATTTCAACCTTGTTTTTAAATGCTGATTCAATTTCTTGTCTAAGATTGTCTTGTGTATTTACCCAGAGATGATGATTTGTGAGCATTTGGTAATTTTGTATATTATCGAACTCATCAGGAGCACTAAACTCAATTACAACAGGGTTTTCACCTTTGTGCTTGGCTAAAACTTCTTTTAAGTAGATATTTTCTTCACTCTTTAATTCAGTCAAATATTTAATTTTTACCAAATCAACATTAGTAATAGGTTTTACTTCATTAACTTGTAGATTGATTTCTTCATCTCTTATGCTGACTTTTGCTTTTAAAATAACTTTTTGATCTGATTCAATTTCTGCACCAAATTTTTCAACGACTTTTGGAAAAACAACAAAACCTATCCTACTTGTTAAATCTTCTATTGTGCCTGTTTTTATAAATTTTGTCGGATCTTTTTTTGTAGGTTTTTGAATGACTTGTGACAACAATCCGCACAATGTAACGTTTGAATCAGGTTTTGGTGATTCTAAAACATCAGAAATTGTTTGTGTCGTAATGTATTTTAGAGTGTCTTTAATAGATTCTAACGGGTGCGATGTTACATAAATGCCCATTAATTCTTTTTCAAATTGTTGTATTTGTGCGTCTGTAAATTCTTCATCCGGAGTTCCTGACATTTGGAACGTTGGAATATTGAGTTCTTCTTGAGCTTCAGCAGAAATTGCACTAAACAAGCTTACTTGTCCTGATGATTTTGCTTTTGCAGAGTTTTGAACAAATTCTACAACTTTGTCTATGTTTTCAAGACATTGTTTTCTTGATTTTTCAATTGTAGAAAATGCTCCGGCTTTAATTAAACTTTCCAAGGTTCTTTTATTTAAGCATTTAGAATCTACACGAGAACAAAAATCATACAAGCTTTCAAAGGGTTTATTCTTTCTTTCTTCTTCAATTTGTTCGATTACAGCTTCGCCAACATTTTTTATAGAAGCTAAACCAAAACGAATATTGTTTCCGTCAGGTGTAAATTGGGAATTTGATTTGTTTATGTCTGGGGCTAAAACTTCTATTCCTTGTGATTGACATTGAAGAATGTATTGTTGGGTTTTTTCTTGTTTATCGCAAACAGAAGTAAGCATTGCACACATAAATTCTACAGGATAGTGAGCTTTTAGATATGCAGTTTGATAAGCAACAAAAGCATAGGCAGAAGAGTGAGCTTTGTTAAAGCAATATTTTGCAAAACTTTCTATTTGTTCAAAAAGTGCAATAGCTTTTTCTCTTGGCATATCATTTTTTGCGGCTCCTGCAACAAAAATTTCTTTTTGCTCGGCCATTTCAAGAAGTTTCTTTTTACCCATCATACGGCGAACTTTGTCTGCACCGCCCAATGTGTAGCCTGCCAGTGTCTGAAATATTGCCATAATCTGCTCTTGATAGACAATAGTTCCATAAGTATCTTTTAATATGCTTTCGAGCAAAGGGTGAGCATATTCGACTTTTTGACGACCATGTTTTCTGTCTACGAAATCATCAATCATCCCTGCTTCGATAGGCCCTGGACGATATAGCGCAACAAGAGCACCAATATCTTCAAACACACTCGGTTTTAACCTTTTGACCAGTTTTTTCATTCCGCCGGATTCAAGCTGGAATACTGCATCGGTTTCGCCTCTTGACAATAGCTCAAAAGTCATTTTGTCATTAAGAGGAATCCTATTAATATTGATTGATTTTCCTGTTCTTTCTTTAACCAAATCAAGAGCATCTTGAATAATGGTCAAAGTTTCAAGCCCCAGAAAGTC
Organism: uncultured Candidatus Melainabacteria bacterium; assembly: GCA_934692665.1. Classification (GTDB taxonomy): domain Bacteria; phylum Cyanobacteriota; class Vampirovibrionia; order Gastranaerophilales; family Gastranaerophilaceae; genus RUG14156. The sequence continues at coordinate 3,674 of CAKUUG010000025.1, forward strand.
CATTTTCAAAAGACCTATTTTTTCAATCCCCGCCATAGGGTACTGGGTTTCTGTCGATTTTTCTTTTGACAATGTAACGGGAATAATTTCACTCATTGGTTTTGGTGCAATAATTACACCTGCTGCGTGCGTTCCTGTTTGGTTCTTTAAACCTTCCATGTGCAGTGCTTCATCGACCAGACTTTGGACTTGGGGATTTTCTTCGCATAGTTTTTTTAGTTCCATCCCATCCAATAAAGCATCTTTTAGCTTTGTTCCGGGGTTGGAAGGTACCATGCCTGCCCATGTATTTGCTTGTTGAAAAGGAATATCATAAACTCTACAAACCGCTTTTAGAGCAGCTTTTGCGGCCAATGTACCAAAAGTGATAATTTGACACACATGGTCTTTTCCCCAACGCTCTGATACGTATTCTATTACTTCTCCACGTCTTCTTTGACAAAAATCAATATCGACATCGGGCATTGATATACGTTCCGGATTTAAAAATCTTTCAAACAAGAGCTTGTGTTCAATTGGGTCTAATTCTGTAATTCCCAATGAATACGCAACAATACTGCCTGCTGCAGAACCTCTTCCGGGTCCAACGGGAATGCCGTGTTCTTTTGCCCAGTTAATAAAGTCCCACGTCAACAAGAAATACGCCGGAAATCCCATATGAAAAATAACGCCTTTTTCATATTCATATCTTTCTATTATAGAATCAGGGATAGGGTCGCCATAGCGTTCTTTTAGCCCTTTTATGCAAAGATGATTGAAGTATTCCTGTTCATTGAAACCTTCAGGACAAGGGAATTTTGGCAAATATTCTTTGGTTTTTCCGAATTCCAGTTTGTCCATTTTGAAATCACACTTGTCTGCGACTTCTACAGTTGTTTCTATGCAGCGATTAAAATAATCTTCATCCATCCATGAAAATGCACGTCTTAGTTCTTCTACCGTTTTTACATAAAATTCATTAACAGAGAATTTGAAGCGGTTCGGGTTTGCTTTTGATGATTTTGTCTGTTCGCACAATAACGTATCATGCCAAGAAGCATCTTGTGCTCTTAAATAGTGTGAGTCATTTGTGATTACTGTTTTTACCCCTAATTCTTCAGCTATTTTCATCAGTTCAGGGTTAGAATCTTTTTGTTCTTTTAAGCCATGGTCTTGCAATTCAATATAAAAATCATCACCAAAAAGGTCTTTATAGTATTTTGCTTTTTGACGGGCTTTTTCGAGGTTTCCATCCAGAATATTTCTTGCGACTTCCCCTTGAATACAAGCAGAAAGACAAATAATATCTTCGTGGTATTTTTCTAAAATTTCATGGTTTATACGTGGTTTGTAGTAGTAGCCTTGCGTTGTTGCGATAGAATCAAGTTTGCACAAATTGTGGTAACCGTTTTGATTTTTTGCTAATAAAACAAGGTGATACATTGTTTTTTTGCTTCTATCTTCTATTACATCGCCTTCACAAATATAAAATTCGCAACCAACAATAGGTTTTACGGCTTCAATCTTTTTCTTTAGTTCTTGAACATCATCAGTCAACATGTGTGATAACATGTCATTTTTTGCAATAAACATATCCGCACAACCATACATAACCCCGTGGTCTGTAATTGCGATTGCTGGCATGTCGTTTTCTGCTGCGAATTTGTAAAAATCAGGAATTCTGATTGCTCCATCCAGTAGTGAATATTCAGTGTGAATGTGTAAAGGAACGTACTTCATAATTTCAATTTTATCATGAGTTAAATTCTTGTGCGGCGTATTTGAATTTATGTAAATTTTTGTTCAAAAAAGACTACACAAAATCTCTGTGTAGTCTAAAACTATCGTTAGTTTTTCTTTATTATTTATGAAGTGTTTTGCCAACTTCTTTTTTATTGTCCAAAAGCAATTGTTATTTTTTCTTTTGGATTAACTTTTGAAATTGGGTTTCCTGATGGGTCTACTAAATATGTTAATTCATCCCCTGTCGTTTGGAACAATCCCATTGTTCCGCTTAGGGCAGTTCTTGTTAAATCTACAGGAGCTTTCAATGTGGTTTTGATGCCGTCTTGATAGCTTCTTCCTGCAGCTTTAAATTTTCCGCTTAACAATTCAGAAGTACCAACGCCTGTTTGGTCTAACAATCCTTCAGCTGCATTTGATATACCTATTGCAGCACCACCAACGGTTCTACCCGCAGTACCGATTATTGTACCTGCCCAAGTGAATGGAAGTTGTACCAATCTTAGTACTCCGTTTATTTCTTTTTGTCTTTGGACTTGTGCAGTTAGTATTTGTTTTGGCAAATTAGCCTTGCATCCTTTGCAATCAATAATTTGATTGAATGAAAGTCTGATACTACCCGGACAATTTTTTGATGGTCTTGTTACTTCGACTACTTTACCTCTAACAGTTGAACCACAAGGGAATGTTTTTCCGTCTATTGTTATTTCGGATGTTGTTGTCGCTGCAAACTGTTCGCCAACATTAACATGTTTTGCATTGATAATATCATTCATTGTAAGTTCAAGTGTTGGTATTGTAATTCGTTGTTCTTTTTCTATATAGGTTTTACCACCCATATCTTGGCTTGCAGTTTTGGTTGATTTGTCATAACCACCTGCAAGACGCATACCTTGTAACATTGCACTTGTTTCGGCACGTGTTGCTTTGTCATTTGGTCTTATGTAGTCTTGGTTACGTTCGTTTTTCAATGCACCATTTTCGATAGCTTTTGCAACACATTCTCTTGCCCAACAAGGAACTTTGGCTCCATCTTTGTATTGAGATAGTATTTGTTCAGCTTTTGCTGAGTCCATTGGACAATTTATACCTTTAGACATAATAGTCAAAGCTTCGCTTCTTGTTACATTTTCGTTAGGTGCAAACATTGTTGAAGATTTTCCTGCAACCATATTTTCGCTTGCAGCTTTTGAAATATAGTTGTGTGCCCAATGTGAGGCTGGAACATCTCTAAATGTCAATGTTTCACAGTTTGAAGTAGCGTCTAGATTGTATCCTTTGACAACCATTGTTGCAAGTTCTGCTCTTGAAACTTTTCTGTTTGGTTTGAACATACCATCAGGATAACCTTCTAACACACATTGTTCTGTTAAGCGGTTGATATCAGATGCTGCCCAATAGCTATCATATACATCAGGATATTGTTGAGCGTTGATATCTGCTGCAGCACCTGTCATACCCAAGCATCCACATGGTTCTTTTGTTACTTTTATTATATCCATGTGTGTTGCAGATGACACATTTTGTGGACAGTCGCAGTTATATTTTGGCATATCTTCTGCTCTGATAACAGGAGCAGCACCACCTGTCGGACATCCGCAGTTGCATTCAACCGGAACACCTTTGTAATTTGGTGTCAATAATGACTCATTTATTGTTGCATTATTCAAATTTTCACCAACTTGTGCTGTATTGGAATTTGAATAAACGGCTCCGGGATATGCGTATGTTTGGTGATTGTAGGGTTTTGTTTCAATACAAGGAGCAGCGGCACCTGTTGGGCATCCACAGTCTGATTTTTGTTGTGGTACTCTATTGCAGTCGCAATCGTATTTTGGCGTTTCTTTACAACCACAGTCAGGTTTTTTTACTTTTTCACATGGGTCACATGGAGCAGCGGCACCTGTTTGGCAATCACAGTCTGATTTTTTCTTAAATAAACTAAAACTTTTTTTGTTGCATTTACAATCGCATTGTTTACATTTTGAACATGTTGCATTATCCGGTGTAACGATTTCGGATTGTGATTTGTTGCAGTCGCAATCACTACTTACCGGACAAGCTGCAAATGTCATTGGAACTGTTAATGCAAGTGCACAACATGTCATTGTTGCACCTGATAGAAACATTCTTTTTATAGTCATTTTTCCTCCTTTGTTGGCAAAATTTTTATCGCAGAATTTTAAAATTTCTGTTAAAATTATGCGTTTATTTCTTTTGCGTTTCATTACCAAAAAAGGTTATCCGAAATGCTAATATTTCAGACTTATATTTTGTAATCTATCTTATTGAAAATTTACAACCACAGTAATTTTGGGCATACATGTTGTTTTCTTTTGCGATTTGTCTTGAAATTTTGAAGCCGTTTTGCTTTTTAAAATTGTATTTTAAAAAATTCAAATCGTATTTTTTTGCAATTTCAATTCCAACTGAAAAAATTTGGTCGGAATTTTTATGAGGCGAAACAGAAAGTGTTGTTGTAAAATCTTTAATATTTTTTTCTTTGGCAAAAATTGCCGTTTTTTCTAATCTTAAATAAAAACATTTCGTGCAGCGAGAACCTTTTTCGGGTTCATTTTCGTATCCTTTTACATAACTAAAGAACAATTCTGAATCCCAGCTGTCTTCATAATATTCTATGTTTTTTATTTTGCAATAATTTTGAAGTTCTTTTCTTCTTGTTTCGTATTCTTCAAAAGGAAAAATGTTTGGATTGCAAAAAAATACTACAGGCAAGTATCCGTCTTGTTTTAATTTTTCTATCGGATAGCTCGCACAAGGAGCACAACATGCATGTAGTATTATCTTTTTCATAACTTCTATCTTTAATTTAAGGCTCTTTTTTTCGCCAATTGAACTTTTTCTTTTAGTTCATCGTATGGCATAGCCCCCATATATAATGTGTCATTTATTTCTATAGCCGGAGTACCCATTATGCCTTTTGATACAGTTTCTTTAATATCGGATTGAATTTGTTCTTCGATATCGGGACTGTTAAAATCACTGTTTAATTTTGAAAAGTCTAGTCCTAAATGAGCTTTTTTTAATTGTTCTAGTATTTCTTCTTGGGTTTTTGGTGATTTGTAATAAAATACGTCTGCTGCACCCCAGAATTTTCCTTGTTTTTTAGCTGCAAGAGCGTATTTTGAATACATACAAGAAGTTTCATGTCCGCCCAGAGTCCTGCCTATCATTTTGTTGCAGCTTGTATCCAGAGGAAAATGTTTTTCTTCGATTCTTACATTTTCTTCTTTTGCTAATTTATGCAGCATAATATTTACGACTTTGCAAAATGGACAATTTAAATCTGTATATACTTTTATTGTTACAGGTGCATTTTCTTTTCCTAACAAATTGCCCTTAATTGCATATTTGTTAGAAGTTGCTTCGTAGAATTCTTTTTGCATTCTTTCTTTTTTAATTTTTGGTGAAAAAACCATAGTTTTGTCTAAAAAGTACAAGCCTACAACAAAACTAACCAAACAAACAATAAAAAGTACAAAGTATTTTTTTGCTCCATCTACAAAATCAACAACTGTATTTTTTATGTCTTGTTTAAAACTTCCATAAGAAGCAGTTATTGCGATAAACAAATCAACAAAATACGTACAGAAGCACAAAGCACATATTTTGTGTATTGCAAATATAGAAATTCCGGCTAATATCATTGATAGCAAGAATTGTAAGAGTTCTAACGTGCCAATGTAGCTTTTTGGGTTTTTAAATACGTCAAAAATAGTGTTTGGAAATCTTTTTTGAATTTTGTCTACAAATAATAAAAACAAAACTATACTATAAACAAACAATCCCCAAAGTGCATTTGGTACGCCAAAAGATACGCTATATTGAGTTTTTGCAACTCCGTCACAATCAATTAATTCGGATACTGTACAGAAGCTTTTTGCCGCATGGTCTAAGAAGTTTGTTTTATAAAAAACATAAGCCAAATCTAAGCATAAAGCTATCCCAATCAAAACCAGTATCAAAATAATAGTAAAACGTGTTTTTGATAATTTTATTTTTTCCATCTATCTTTCACCTTTATTCTATCAGTTAGCCAAGTGTCTTAGTTAATCTTACCATAAAAATATTATACATCCGGATAATTGATTTGATAATAGACGAAAGTACTATATTTAAAAACAAAAAAGCAGATTTTTAATCTGCTTTTTTAAGAATTTAATTTTTTTAATTTTTCATACAAATCAAGAGCTTCTTTTGAAATATCACTAGGAACAGTGATTTTTATTCTTGCATCCAAATTTCCTTTTGTTCCGTCTTTTTTTGTTAAGCCCAGATTTTTAAGACGAAGTTTTTTTCCTGAAGAAGTTAGTTTTGGAATTTTAATTTTTATTTTTCCATTTGGTGTTTGGATTTCTTTTTCACATCCCAAAACTGCTTCCCAAGGCAAAAGTTCTACATCTTTTATTAAATCATACTCATTTACTTCCCAGTTTGCATCTTTGATGTTTACAACCAAATAAACATCGCCTTTGTTTCCGTAGGAATCAGTCTTTCCTTCGTTTTTGAGTCTGATTTTTTGACCTTGTTTAACAAATTTTGGTACTTGAAAAGTCAAGTTTTTTGTTACTTTTTCTATTCCTGTTCCTGAACAGTTGGCACAAAAGCCTCTTTTTTCTCCATGGCAGTACGAACACTGTTGAAATGTAGAAACTAAAACAGTCTTTTTAGGACATTTCATTAAATCGTCAACAGTTAAATTGACATTTTGGATTATATCCAGATTTTCTTCTTTTTGTGCTGCTTTTTTTGCATTTTCTCTGGCTCTTTCGGAGGCTTGTTGACTTCTTGATGAATAATTAGAAAAATCTCTAAAACCTCCACTGTTACCAAAGTCGCCAAAACTGCTAAAACTACTGAAACCACCTCTATTTCCGCTTTGTCCTGACATTATGTCGCCAAAAATAGCTGAAAAGAAATCGGAAAATCCACTTGTAGATCCACCCATTGAGCTGAAATTGTAGTTTTCAAACCCCGGAGGAGGTGTAAAATCCGCACCCGAAGACCAAGACGAACCCAATTGGTCATAGCGTTGTCTTTTGTTTTCGTCACCCAAGACTTCGTATGCTTCATTTATCTCTTTAAATTTTGCTTGAGCATCAGGAGCTTTGTTTACATCAGGGTGATATTTTCTGGCCAATTTTCGATAAGCCGATTTGATTTGTTGTTGGGTAGCTTTTCTATCTACACCTAGCGTTTCATAGTAATCTTTGTATTTCATACTTATATAATAATATCAAAAGTGCAAATTTTACCAGTTCTTAATTATTTTTTTATAATTCATTTTATTTGGCGTAAATATAAAATTTTATATTATAATATTTTTATGAATTGTTATTTCTTTGGAACATTTAACCCGGTTCATTTGGGACATATAGAGATTGCAAGGCAGGTAAAAAACCTGTTGAATTTTGACAAGATTATTTTTGTGCCGGCATATATTCCACCACATAAAATCGAAGGCATCTGGAGTTATTCTGACAGATTGAATATGTTGAAATTGGCAGTCGGAGAAGAAAACGTTTCTGATATTGAATCGAAACTGAAAATTCCGAGTTATACGTATCGAACAATAGAAAAACTATACGAAGAAAATGGGCAAAATAGAGTAAATTTTATTTTGGGATATGACCAATTTTTTAAATTGGAAAGTTGGAAAGAGCCGGAAATTTTAAGACAAAAAATTCATTTTATTGTTATTCCAAGACGTTTCAGAAATGGGCAGACTCTTGCAAAAGGTGCGTTTGATTATTTCAAAAACAAAGGTTATTCATTTGATGTTTTAAATATAAATTTTCTTGATATTTCTTCTTCTATGATTAGAAATTTAATAGAAAATAACCATGATATCACAGGACTAGTAACTAAAGAGGTGAAAAATTACATTGAAGAACATAGATTATATAAAAAACTGGTTAAAGGAAAATCTGTCTGAAAAAAGGTATAACCATTCTCTAGGATGTGCCGATACTGCAGAAAAACTGGCTGAAATATTCAAATTGGATACAAAAAAAGCGTATTTGGCGGGTTTGGTACATGATTGTGCAAAAAATTTTGAAAATGAAGATTTAATAAAAACAATTAGAGATGATATAAAAACAGGTTTTTTAGAATCTGAATTAAAAAATCCAAAAACTTTCCATGCGATTGTGGGAGCTTATTTTATTCAAAAAGAATTTGAAATAACCGACAAAGAAATAATATCTGCAATTAGAAATCATACAATAGGTGCGGTAGATATGACTCTCTTTGATAAAATTATATTTCTTGCAGACAAAATCGAACCAAATAGTAGAGATGAAAAATATACAAAAAAACTTTGGAAAATGATTGAAACAAACAAAGGCGTAATGGGATTGGATTTGGCTTTGTTAAAATGTTTCATTGAGACAATAAAAAGTTTGATAAAAAGGAAATTATACATTTGTCCTACAACAATCAATGTATACAACAAATTGATAGAAAATGTCGGCGAACTTTTAGAAGAAGAGTAATATTAAACATTCTAATATAAATTTAAAACTTGCTTAAACGAGCAAGTTTTTTAAATATTGAAATAAAAAATAAATGTAAACTTTTGTAAATATAATGCATCTAATTAGCAACATTTTTTATTCACTATCATTAAATAGCATGTAAACTCCTCTATAAACTCCGTAATACTAATTCTATCCATCACGGCTTAATTTGTTCACAAATTAGCCGTTTTTTTTATGCTTTACATTTTAAAAATGTTTTAGTACCATTTATTTATGGATAAAAGGAGTATTTTAGGAGCTTATTTATTTTTATTGCCGGCAGGAATTGTACTTCTTGTTTTCTTTTTTATTCCTTTTTTTCATACGATATTTTTAAGCTTTTTTGATTACTCAAAAGACATCTATAATCCAAATTTTGTGTTTTTAAAAAATTACATAGAACTCTTAAAATCTCCTTTGTTTCTAAAAACAATATTAAATACATTTTATTTTATGATATTGTGTGTGCCTGTATTAGTCGTAGTTCCTTTGTTTTTGGCAATATTAATCAATCAAAAAATTGCATGCAAAAATATCTACAAAGTAGTAATTTATTTGCCTGTAATAATTTCAATCGTTGTTGTAGCGATTGCATTTAAGTGGCTCTATGCTCCAAATGGGCTTTTGAATTATTTTCTTGATTTGCTGAATATTAAACCAATAGGTTGGCTTTCTGATCCTAAGTTTTCTATGATATCTGTTGCACTGGTCACTATATTTAAAGGTATTGGATACTATATGATGATTTATCTTTCTGCTTTAATGTCAGTACCGAATGAATTATACGAAGCAGCAGAAGTTGATGGAGCATCGGGTTTTAAAAAACATATGTTGGTATCTGTTCCTCATTTAATGCCTATGATAGCTCTTGTTAGTACTATTAGTTCTATTTCTGCTCTAAAGGTTTTTGTTGAAATTTATGTTATGACTAAAGGCGGGCCTTTAAATTCTACAAAAACAATCGTCTATTATATATATGAAAAAGCATTTGAAAATTTAGATTTGGGAATAGCTTCAGCCGGTGCGGTTATTTTGCTTTTTGTAGTTATGATATTTTCTATATTAAATATTTTTGTTTTTGAAAAGGACAAATATAAAATATGATAAAAAAAATTATTCGTTTTTTGATAAATTATTACAGAGGTTATCGTTTTTCATTTAAAAATATAATTATTCATTTAATTTTAATTTTTGTTTGTATTTTATCTATTGTGCCTTTTGTTTGGCTTTTATCTACCGCACTAAAAGGCAGAAGCGAGAATATTTTCGCATATCCTCCCGTCTTTTTTCCAAAAGATTTTACTTTAAATAATTTTATAGAAGTATTAAAACAAGTACCTATTATAAAATATGTATTTAATAGCTTCATTGTTGCTTTTTTTACCGTTGTATTAAATGTGGTGTTGTCGGCATTGGCTGCTTATCCTCTTGCAAGAATGAATTTCAAAGGTAAGAAAATTACTTTTTTTGCAATTCTTGCAACAATTATGGTGCCTTTTCAAACAATAATGCTACCTGTGTATATTATTACTTTAAAGCTTCATTTAGTTGATAGCTATTCAACGTTGATGGGATACTTGGGGTTGATACTTCCATTTGCTGTTAATGCATTTGGCATATTTTTGATGAGACAAGCATTCTTGTCTATCCCAAAAGAAGTCGAAGAAAGCGCAATTGTAGATGGTTGCAACAGTTTTCAGATTTTTTCATTGATATTGTTGCCTATGGTAAAACCAACAATAGCACTTCTTGCAATATTTACATTCATTGGCTCATGGGGTGAATTTTTGTGGCCAAGCATTGTTTTAACAAATGAAAAATTATTTACGCTCCCTGTTGGAATAAACAATTTATCGAGTGCTTTTTCATCTGATTATAGGCTTGTTGCAGCAGGTTCTATTATTTCTATTGTTCCTATATTGATTTTCTTTTTGTCATTACAAAAATATTTTATCCGAGGTTCTCAAGACGGAGCTGTAAAAGGTTAAAAAAATGCTCCTTTATATAGAATAAGGAGCATTTTTATTTTTTATTCTACTGTAACTGACTTTGCGAGATTTCTCGGCTGGTCAACATCTTTTCCTAAATATTCAGAAATATAATAAGCAAGAAGCTGTAGAGCCACAATATTTAATGCAGGGCTGATAATATCCGATGTAGATGGAATGATTATTAAATCATCAAACAAATTCTTGTCTTTATCTGCAATATAATCTGTCAAACCTATTAATTTTGCTTGTCTTGCTTTTGCTTCTTCACAATTTGAAAGAACTTTGTCATAAACTGTTCCTGTATTTAATATTGCAAGAACAGGCATATTTTCATCCAGCATTGCAATAGGGCCATGTTTTAATTCTCCTGCACTGTATCCTGTTGCATTAATATAGCTGATTTCTTTTAATTTCAAAGCCCCTTCTAAAGCTGTTGGATAGTTTATACCTCTTGCAATAAAAATGAAATCTTTGTATGAAGAATATTTTTTTGCAATTTCTTTTATTTTTGAAGTATTTTCAAGGAATTGTTCGATTTTGTTTGGAAGTTCAATTAATTCTCTTTTTAAGTTGTGAACTTCATCTTTGTAATCTGAATATTCTTTTTCTTCCATTAAATGAATTGCAAGCAAATATAAACTAATCAATTGAGCCATATATGATTTTGTCGCTGCAACAGAAACTTCTATCCCTGCATTAACCGGCAACAAACTGTCTGCCAATCTTGCCATTGTAGAATCGGCTCTATTTGTAATTATTGCAATATGAGAACCTTTTTGTTTCACTTGTTTGATTGCAGTAATTGTGTCTGCTGTTTCTCCTGATTGAGAAATGCCTATCACAAGAGTATTTTTATCTGCTATAGTATCTCTATAGATATATTCACTTGATGCTTCTACATCAGTTGGAATTTTTGCATATTTTTCTAAAATATATTTTCCAACCAAACCGGCATGCAAACTCGTTCCACAAGCAATTATTTGTATTCTTGAAATATTTTTTATTTGTTCTTTTGAAAGTTTAAAATCTTCCAGTTTTATTTTATTGTCGTCGCCAAACAATTTACCTGTTAAAACATTTCTTACCACATCGCCTTGTTCGTGGATTTCTTTCAACATAAAGTGTTTGTAGCCCATTTTTGAAATTGCAATTGCTTCAAAAGGCAAATGCTCAATTTTATTTTGAAGCGGATTTCCATTATCATCATATATTTTTATAGAATTTTTTTCTACAACACCAACTTGGTAGTCATTCAGATATATAGCTTTTTTTGTATATTCTATTATTGCCGGAATATCTGATGCAACAAAATTTTCATTTTCACCTATACCAACAACTAATGGTGCATTTCTTTTTGCAATAACGATTTTGTCGGGTTCATTTTTGTGAATTGCACAAAATGCAAAAGCACCTTTGATTTTTTTTACTGCGTTTTGCATTGCTTTTAGTAAATCATGTGTTTTTCCGTATTCACTTGCGATTAAATGGGCTGCAACTTCTGTATCTGTTTGAGAAAGAAATTTGCAACCTTCTTTTTTTAGTTCTTCTTTTAGCTCTTGGTAGTTTTCAATAATCCCATTATGAACAAGAGTAAGGCTTTTGCAATTACATGTATGAGGATGAGCATTTGTTGTCGTTGGCAAACCATGAGTGGCCCAACGAATATGACCAATGCCTATGTGTGATTTGTTACAGACTTCTTCTTTTGTTTTTAAGATTTCAACTAAGTTATTAAGTTTGCCTTGAGCTTTGTAAATATTAATTTCTGAACCATTCATCAAAGCAACGCCTGCTGAATCATATCCTCTGTATTCAAGATGTGACAATCCTGAAATGAGAACTTCGCTTGCTTTTTTATCCCCTATGTATCCAATAATTCCGCACATATAATCTCCAGTTCTATTTTATTATTTAATTTTAGTATGTACTATTTATTTTGCAAATTAAGATTGTATTAAGAAAGATTTTTACTTTTCTATTGTTAATCTCTCTAAAAACCTTGCAAAACGGACAACAAAGTTTTCTTCATCTTTTGAAATAGAATCAACAAGAATAGTTGTCATTTTTGCTCTTTGTCCACCCAAGATGTCGCTCAATGGTCGATCACCTATCATTGCAACTTGCTCAGGGTTTAAATTTAGATGATAACATGCTTTTAATAGCACTTCTGTATTTGGTTTTTTTGCTTCAGAATAAACAGGGATGTCTGTTTGCGATTTTACTTTTTGAATGTAACTTTTCTTTTTGTTATTGGTAACAATAGCAAGTTTGAAATTCATTTTCAAATCATTTAGGTATTGAATGGTTTTGAATGCAAATTTTCCGCTTTTTGATTTCATTAATGTAGAATCTAAATCAAAAAACAATCCTTTGATTCCAACGCTTTTTAGTTCTTCTATGTCTATATCGTAAATTGAATTTAAGTTGTAATTAGGTCTAAGTAACATTTTAAAATTCTTTCATTCCCCTCGTTCTAAGTAGTGCATAATTAAATTCTTTTTCCCAATCGGAATTTTCATATTCAAGTGTCAAATTGATAACATCATTAGTGTTTGCAACATCAACTTCACCTTTTTTTTGATGTTCAATTTTTATTACTTTTGCTTCTGTATCAAAATTTGGCGTTATTATTTGAAATACGTCATTAAGCAATATTTTATTTTTTATCAAAACTTCGTATGTTTTCTCAGCAAGTTTTTTCTGTACGATACCCAAAAAATCAGCACCTGCAAGCCCTTTTGAAATATCATAAGAATAACTGCTTGAATTGTTATTTTCAAGGAAAAATCCTTCTGTATAGCCTCTATTTCCTACTTTTTTTAATTCTTCAAAAGCAAAATCAGGTTGGATTTTGTTGTCTATCAACTGCCTATACGTTTTTGCAACTGCAGAAACGTAATAAAGACTTTTTGTTCTTCCTTCAACTTTGAACGAATCTATGCCCAATTCGCACAGTTTTTTTATGTGACGTACCAGACATAAATCTTTTGTTGACATAATATGAGAACCTTTGTCGTCTTGCACTATTTCAAAATATTCATTAGGTCTGGTTTCTTCTAATAATTTATAACTCCATCTGCAAGCTTGTGCACAGTTTCCTTGATTCGCTTGCCTTTCACCTTTTGTCATATAATCAGACAACAAACATCTTCCTGAATATCCCATGCATTGAGCCCCATGGATAAACATTTCTATTTCTATATCAGGCACGTTTTTTCTGATTTCTGCTATTTGGTTGTAAGATAATTCTCTCGCCAGAATAACTCTGCTTGCTCCCATGTCACGCCAGAATTTTACTGCTTCTGAATTTAGTATGTTTGTTTGAGTCGAAATATGAATATCAATGTCTTTTAAGTTGTTTTTTACTACATTATAAATTCCAAAATCACTAATAATAAGGGCATGGGGTTTTGCTTCTTTTAATACATCTATTGTTTCATATAGTTTTTTGATATCTTTGTCATAAGCAAAGATATTCAACGTGCAGTATATTTTTTTGTTCAATGCATTTGCTATGTCAACTGCAGTCTTTAGGTTTGTTTTGTCTATTAATTCCCCTTTTCTTAATGCTCGAAGAGAAAAATCAACAAGCCCCAAATACACCGCATCTGCACCATATGCAAATGCGTATTTCATTTTTTCTATGCTGCCTGCCGGCATTAAAAGTTCGTTTTTTATCTTTTCCATAAATTTATTGTATCATAAAAAATTTATGTTATATTTAATAAAACAAAGGAGAAGATATGAAAAAATTACTACTTTTTTTATTATGTACAACTTTATTTTTGACAGGTTGCTCTGCAAGAAATACTGCCCAAAATTCACCAATTCAAAATAATCTTGAAATTTTGACTTTAATGTCATCAAAATCTAATTCAATCAACAAAATTTGGGTTGGAACTTTTCAATTAGTATTCAATGCTATGAAAAATGATGTCTTGAAACGTGATATCAAATTTGAAAATGAACCTGTAACTGCTGAATTAAAAGCTTTAAATGACGAAGAATTTAATTCTTCTATGCTAAACAATAGCTCATACTATCTTTCTGTTGGCGAAACTTCGCCTTTGGCAAAAGAAAAAATAAAAAATGATATCAAAAGAAAATTCAATGAAACATCAGATATTTTAGATACTCTGGATTGGACTAAACGTATAGGCAGCTATTATGCTTATGCAATGCTTAAAAAAGAATTTGAATTCTTGAAAGAATTTGATATTTTGGAAAACGCTTCTTTCAATGCCTCAAATAAACAATACAAATATTTTGGCATTAAAAAAGAAGCAAAAGAAGAACTTAGAAACAATGTAAAACCTCTATTTTACAATGGAAAAGACGATTATGCAGTTCAATTAAATACAAAAAGCAAAGATATAGTATATTTATATAGAACTGATTCAAATGATGATTTTAAAACTTTATATGCAAAAATGATGAAAGATTCTTCAGAATATAAAGGTGAAAAAGAATTTACCACTGCAGATTCTATCAAAATCCCTTATATAAAAATAAACGACCAAAGAAACTATCCTGAATTGTGTAACAAGGTAATCGAAGGCACTAATTTCTATTTCTCACAAGCGATAGAAACGATTCAGCTTGAATTAACGGAAAAAGGCGGAAAAGTTAAATCTGAAGCTGCTCTTATGATGAGATGTTTGTCTATGCCGAGAATGGATGTTCAACCTAGAGAATTTGATTTTGACAAGACCTTTGTTATGTTCTTGGTTGATAGCGGCAAAAAAGAACCTTATTTAGCTATAAGGATTAAAGATTTAAAATATTTTCAATAAAAACAAAAACCGACTTAAATAAGTCGGTTTTTTTAATAAAAAAACCCCGAAGAACGGGGATAAAACAGCAATCAGAAGAGTTGAGGATTTACATATTTAATAATATATTTTTTTTAGTAAAAATTAATTCAATTTTCTGTTAATTTGGTATAATATTTTTGGATAATAAAATTTTGAGGCAATTATGAGAATAGACGGTAGAAAAAACGACGAACTTAGACAAATCAAGTTTACAAAAGACTTTACAAAAAACGCACTTGGTTCTGTGCTTGTTGAATTTGGGCAAACAAAAGTAATTGTGTGTGCAAATTTTGAAGACACAATTCCAAAATGGATGGACAAAGATTCTCCTGAAGGTTGGTTGTCTGCCGAGTATTCTTTGTTGCCATCAAGTACTGAAACAAGATGTCAAAGAGAAAGGACAAAAATTTCAGGAAGAACACAAGAAATTCAACGATTAATAGGTCGATCTTTGAGAGCGTGTATTGATTTAACAAAAATAAAAGGAAAAACATTCATAATCGATGCCGATGTTATCCAAGCAGACGGTGGAACAAGAACAGCTTCTATATGTGGTGCTTTTTTAGCTGTAAAAATTATGATAGAAAAACTTTTAAAACAAAATTTAATCTCAGAAAATCCAATAATTGAACCGATTGGTGCAATTTCTGCAGGTATTGTAAATGGCGAGGTTATGGTTGATTTGTGCTACAGGGAAGATTCTTCTGCACAAGTTGATTCTAATATTGTTTTGACAAAATCAGGGAAAATAATTGAATTTCAAACAACTGCAGAGGGTTTGCCTTTTGAGAAAAATCAATTAGATGAAATTTTTGATGTTGCAAAAAAATCAATAGACAAAATTGTTACAATGTATTAATAAAAATTCTATTTTTAGCAATTTTTTCAAAGAAAAATACTTTAATATAAATATAAAGTTGGTGTGTTATAAAAGGTTAATTTATGCAAAAAATACTTGGAATTTTGTTTTCTTTGTTTGAGTGTCGTTATTCATACTGTTACATAAAAATCAAGCACGATGAGTATTAATTTTGATTGTACAAATGGCATTTAACTTGTCTTTTGTCTTTATATAAAACTTGCGGTTTTGTGGTTTTGCAAATTTCCATACAAAAGTCGCATCTGGGGTGAAATTTGCACCCTTTTACAGGTTGGGTGATAGGTGATATTTGCCCTTTTATGTTTTGCAGTCTTACTCCTTTTTTGTTTGGCAGTGCATTTAAAAGAGCTTTTGTATATGGATGTAGCGGATTTTTAAATAAAATATCGGAGTCTGCAGTTTCTACAATATCTCCCAAATACATAATATTTACTTCATCGGAGTAATTTGCAACTATAGACAAATCGTGGGTTATAAGCACTATTGTTTTGCCAGATTTTTTAAAGTCCAAAAGTAAATCAAGTATTGAATTTGATACGCTGACATCTAGTGCCGTTGTAGGTTCATCTGCCAAAATCAAATCACTATTGGAAATTATACTCATTGCAATAATCACTCTTTGCTTCATGCCACCGGATAGTTCATGCGGATATGATTTTAGAACCGTTTCTATGTTTTTGATTTTTACTTTTTCTAATGCTTCTTTTACAGTCTTTTTGTCATCATAAACTTCCAATAGTTGATTTTCTATTGTGTATAGTGGATTTAAAGACATAAAAGGGTCTTGTGGTATAAGAGAAATTCTTTTGCCTCTGATTTTTTGAAAATTTTTTTCTTTGATTTTGAGCAAATTCTCTCCTTTGAATAAAATTTCTCCAGAAGTGATTTTTGCATTTTTTGGCAAAAGATTTAAAATTGTATTGATTAATACAGACTTTCCACAGCCTGATTCTCCGGCGATTGCGTGGATTTTTTCTTTTTGAAATGATAAATTTATGTTATTTAAAGCATAAAAAAATTTTTCTTCATTATTTACATCAACATTGAATCCAACACATAGATTTTTTATTTCTAAAATATTTTGCAAAATATAATCCTTGTTAATCTTTAACAAGGATTATAGCATATTATAATTTTGTTGACATTAGACTGTTTGTAGTGATTTTTCTTGTTTTTTTGCTTCTATTTTGGCTTTCATTTTTTTTCTTCTCATTAAATCAACAAAAGCCTCGAGCCTTGTAATATATCCTGCTCTACCTGTTTGTTCATCCATAATTAATGTCAAAATAGGAAGATTTGTGTCTTCTCTCATTTTTGGGAATATATTTTGCGTCATAATTTCAGGCATACAAGTAAATGGGCTAACATGAATAAGTCCGTCTATATTTCGTTCTTTTGCATATAAAACATCAGAAATACATTCCAAGCTATCACCACCGATATCACGCATCAAATACGGCTTCGCCAATCTGTAAGCACGTTCCAAGTGAGTTTCTCCCTTTTTGAAAATTTTTGGAATAATTGCATCTTTTAAAAACGAAGAAACGGTAAGAGAACGACGAACTTGTACGCCCATTGCACCTAGTTCTCTTTCCATATTTTGGTTTGAAAATTCGTCATTTACTATGTATATTTCACCTGTTAAATCGACATACAAAACATCTCTTTCTTTGTCAATTTGAACATTAGAAATCTCTTTTAAACCTTGTTTTAAAGCTTTTGAGAGTTCTTTTATATTTTTTGCTTTTCTTATTTCTTTAATTGCTTTGTTGAAGGCTTTTTCGGAATCACCTTTGTGAACTTCTCTTGCTCTATGATATGACAAGAAATTTTGTAGTTCATCAACTGCAAAAACCGTCCTGACAGCTAAAAATAAAGCATTTAAAATAGTGAAATAGTTTTTACAACCGCTAATGCGTTTTAGATAGTCAATCATACCGTTAAAACCGTCATAAAGGTTTAATTCGATATAATTTGTGCTATAGCCCAGTTCTTTTAAAACTTGTTCGATGTTTCTACCGTATTCTCCCAGCCTGCAAATCCCCGGAGAAGCAATCATAGAAACATAGTCCACTCCACCTTCAATTGCTTCTATAAAATTTCCTAATATTAATTTATATGGAAGACATATTGCTTCAGGAGAGTTTTTTGTTCCTAACGAAAGAGTCTTTTTGCTCGTGTAAGGGGGAATATAAGCTTCCACCCCAATTGTATTAAGGGCTTTTTCCCAAGCCACATAAATCGTTCCCATATGCGGGAAAGCTACTTTTGGTTTTTTAATTTCTTTATTCATACATTAATTGTACTACAAAAAAACACTTAACAAGTATATTTATTTTATCCTAAGGCTATTGCTTTTTCGGTTGTGTCTTTTATTGTTTTGTCTAAAATTTCGGCCATAGTTGAAGCATCAATCACATGATTTCCAACTTCTGTACATCCGCCTGGAGTTGTAACGTTTTTGATTAGTTGTTCAACATTAAAATCATTCTCAAAAATCATTTTAGCACTGCCAAGAGCTGTCTGTGTTGATAATACTAATGCTTCATTGTAATCAAGCCCCAATTTTTGAGCTGATTTTGCCATTAAATCAATAATTCTGTAATAAAAAGCAGGGCCTGAACCTGATAGAGCCGTTATTATATCAATTTTGTCTTCTGTTGTTTTTATTGCTTTGCCGCAGTTGTTCATAAAATCAAGTGCAAAATCAGCTTCTGCTTCTTTGATTTTTTCATCCGGACAAACTGCACTCATTCCCATTCCTACAAGAGCCGGAGTGTTTGGCATGATTCTTATTATTTTTATGTTTTCGATAGAATTTTTATATTTTTCAATTTTTACTCCGGCCAAAATTGACAAAACAAGCTGATTGTCGTAATTTTCTTTGATTTCTTTTAAAACTTCATCAACAACAAAAGGTTTTACTGCCAAAAGTAGCGTATTTGTCAGTTTTAAAACATCTTTTATAGAATTTACTTTGTTGAAACCATATATTTCTGATAAATTTTCGCTTGCTTCTTCGTTTATGTCGTAAATAAATATATTTTCATTGTCTATAAAGCTGTTTTTTATGATGCCTCCCAAAATAGCACTCGCCATTTTTCCACAGCCTATAACACCTAGTTTTGTATCTTTGTTTACATTTGCATTCATAATCCTTGACACCTTATTTTGTCTAATATAGTATAGTAAATACCGACATTGTTTTAATGTCAAGTTGTAAAATTAATTTCACAAGGAGAATAAAAATGCGCCGCACTTTGGAAGGTACAAAAAGAAAAAGACAAAATGTTAGCGGTTTTAGAGCTAGAATGTCTACTAAAAACGGAAGACGTGTTATCAACGCTAGACGTGCAAAAGGACGTCACGAAGTAGCAATTACAGCAAAAAATCGTGCTTAAAAAACAAAACAGATTAAATTCTAAAATTGCATTTAATGCAACATATAAAAACAGAAATATTGTTTCAGATGATTTTTTGGTTTTGTATGCAGGAAGATTAAAAACAGACAAAAGCTGCCCCACCAGGGTAGGTTTTGTTGTATCTAAAAAAGTTCACAAACGTGCTACAAAAAGAAACAGAATAAAACGCCTGATGAGAGAAAATATCAGATTGATGTTTCTAAATGAAAATGATGATATAATAAATAACTATCAAAGCCTTATTTTTGTAGCTAAATCAGAAATTTTGGATAGAAATATATTACAAATTCGTAACACAATAGAGAAACTATTAAAAAAACTGGCAAATAAAAAAATTTAGGTGATTTATAAAGACACAATGGACATTTTAGTTAAAAATTTATTAGAATCTCAAACAAAAGAGAAAATTCAAAAACCTAACTGCTCAACACGTTCAGGCAGATCATTGTTGGCTTTTTATCTTCAAACCAAATTCAAACAAATAATCAACCACGACAAAAAGTCTGATAAACAGATGATTATTGATTATAGAAAAGATTTTCTTGATGATTTTACAAATCGCCTTATTGATAGACCTAATGACAAAATCCTGATAGCACTTAGTGGCCAAAGTGCCAGTGGCAAATCTACAATCTGCAAAAAAATCACAGAATGTATAAAAGCCCTTAATTTGCCAATTTCTATATTGACTGCTGATAATTACTTTAACGATATTTCTGTTTTGATACAAAAATACGGAAATTTTGATTTGTTGAGAGATTCCGGCTACGATATTGATTCTCCTGACAATTTTGATTTGGATTTGTTGAGAGAAGATATACTAAAACTTCAACATGGTGAAGACATTTTGACTCCTGAGTATTTGGTTAATGGTACAGGAAAATCAAAACCAAAATCAATTCCTGTAAAATCCCAAAAAGTTATCATTGTTGAAGGAATGTGCTCTATATATGAAAAAGTCCAAGACATTTTCGATATAAAAGTTTATATTGATTTAGATGAAAATGAACGCAAAAACCGTTTTATGAATAGAGCAATCCAAAGAAACCAAGATGAGGAAAATGCCTTAAAACACTGGGATTATATCGTAAAAGCGGGCAAAAAATACCTAGTCCCAAACAAAGAAAAATGCGACATAATAATTAACGGCGAATGCAATTTGGACTATTTTTCACACATGGTCGAATACGTAAACCTAATCACCAACAATTTTTACGAAGAATAATTAAACAACATTTTTATAAAAGTTATATCAAGTTTATATATCCTTTATTAACTTTTGTTAATAAAGGATAATTTTTTGTCAATTTTGTGTCTAAAAAATACTTTTATTAATTAACCATACTTTTAGACACGAGGTAAACAAAAAATGACTACAATATCATCAGGTTATAATATCAATGCTGCACAAGAACGTGCAAGAAATCTGTATTTAAGAAATACAGGTGCTAGTGCTACAATTGATTCTGATAGTGTATTTAATAGTAGTTCAAGTTCATCTTCTCAAGATGACTCTTTGATATCTGATTTATTTGGAGATGTCGGTTCAGGTAACACTTGTACAGATGGCGAAGACGACGGACATATTGGTCCTTTGAGTATACTTGGAAACATTGCTCAAGGTGCAATAAGAAGTATAACCAATGTACCAAAACAAATAATTAAAAATCCAATAAAATCACTAGCTTTTACAGCATTGAGTTTTGTTCCCGTTGCTGGCCCTTTAATATTGGGAGGATTGGCTTTATATGGTGCTGTACAGAGCGGCAGAGAAATTATAAACGCCGCTCAAGTGGCAGCCAGTGCAACAACAGACGCAGAAGCAAAAGCCGCTTGGGAACATATAGGTTCTGGTGTTACATCGCTAGCAACTACCGCTATTGGTGTTAAAAAAGCAGTTAAAGCAGCAAAAGGACAGATGAAAACTTCACAAACTGCTTATAAAGTAAAAAATCACAAAAACTTTGATTGGCGTGATATTGGTAAAACTGCAATTAATGAAACTGCACAAAATTCGGCTCAATTTATAAAATCAACTGTATCTAGTGTTAAAAATGGAATATCAAAAGTAAGAAACGGTGTAAAAAACTTTACAGACCGTGCACAAAAAGGTGATTTTACAGGTTATGTAAAAGATACTGCAGCAACCATTAAAAACAATATCATTGATAGATACGATAATCATAGATACAGTGAAAGTGAAGTTAATAATGTTAAACATAAAAGAACAGATTATCAAGATGCTAAAAAAGCATACAAGGAAGCTCGTAAGGCAGGCAGTTCAGATGTAGACACATTGAGAGGCGAAATGAATACTGCAAGAGCTGAATTAAAAACTACAAAACAAAATTCAACAAAAAGACACGTTGCTATAGATAGTTCAAAAAATTTAGCTAACAATGTAGGTAATGAAGCAACTAAATACGAAAACGGTATGATTAAAACGCAAACATATACTGATAATGGTGTTGAACACAAACTTGAGTTTAACAAAAGTGGTTATTTAATAAAAGATACGCAAACACTTGCTGATGGCAGTATAAAAACTATTAGATATGATGGAACAAGTGCCGCTGGTCAAAGTTCTGTAGGGCACGAAGTATCCTCTGTTACTATTGCATCAGATGGTAGTTTTGTAAAATTCACTCCAACGCCTAGTGAATATTATGGAATTGGTAGTCTATTTACTACATTAAACGCAGTTAGAACATCAAATTAGATTTCTTCAAAATCACTTAACAATTAGTCAATTTTCAATCAAAAAAATACTTATATAGTTTATACACACAATTAGGAGGATATTTATGGGAATCAGCATCGGTTATGAAACAAAAAACGGTTTAGAAATTAGGAAAAAATATGGACAAAATGTTCAAAATACCCAACAAAATCAAACAAATTCAATCAAAAAGCAAACAAGTGCTTCAGTTGCTTCATTAGGCAATTCGCCGGCTTCCGATTCTTTTACAAGTGGTATTACAGGTAATGTCGGCTCAGGCAATGCTTGTACAGACGGAAAAGATGATGGTCATATCGGTTTGTTTTCAAAAGTAGCAAACGTTGCTCAAGGTGTTGTTAGAAGCGGTGCAAATATGATAAAAGCAGCCGTCAAACATCCTGTAAAAGCATTAGCAATGACAGCAGTCGGTTTTGTTCCTGTAGTTGGGCCGGCAGTTTTAGGCGGATTGGCTGTTTATGGAGCTGTCCAAGGTGCAAAAGAAGTTGTTGGAGCTGTTAAATTGGCAAATGCCGCTGACAACGATGCTGATGCAAAAGCTGCATGGGAACACATTGGTTCTGGTGCATTTACAACAGCATTATCTGTAACCGGTGCAAAAGCCTCTGCAAAAGCAGTCCATAAACAATTGACCGGTGGTTCTTCAACAGTAGATGTCTTTAGAGAAAAAGGATTCAAAAAAGAAACTTTCCAAGAAGCATTTAAAGAAACAAAAGCAAATGCAGAAAACTTTATTGATGCCGCAAAAGCTAAATTAGAAAAAGCTAAAGGCAAAATCGATGATTTTAAAGCAAATAAAGAATTAGGAAACGGAAAAGAATACGTTAAAGAAGAAGTCCAAAAGTACGCAGACAAAAAACGTTATGGCGAAAAAGCAGGTGATGTACAAAAAGCAAGAGAAGAATTGAAAGCTGCTAAAGAAGAGCTAAATAAAGCACTTGAAGATGTAAACAATGCCAGAAAATCGGGTTCTGATAATATAAGTGAGCTAGAAGCGAAAGTTGCAAGAGCTCAAGAACAAGTTAGTGGTGTTTCAAAAGAAACATACAAAAAAGCACAAGCTAAATTCAAAGAAGCAACAAAAGATATTAAAGATAAAAATTCTCCAAAATATGAAGAAGCAGAAAAAGCATTTAATGATGAAGTACATAGTGCAAAACGTGATTACGAATTGGCAAAGAAAAACAATACCGTTAAAAAACAAAAAATAGCTCAAAAAGAAGCAAAAGCAAAAGCAGAAACTGATGCTAATAAGACAAACTTTGAAGAAAAAGTCGAAGCTGACCTTAAACAACAAGGTTATGAAATCAAATTAGACGAAAATGGAAACGGAGTAGCAGCTAAAAAACTAGGTGAAAATGGTGAAATTTCTGAAGTTAAGATTGAAAATTATAAAGAAGTAAGTAAAAAAGAAGTAACCGCTACCACAGAAAAAAGCACTACTGATACAAAAACAGGTGCAACATTAGAATCTAAAGTAGAACTTGATGCAGATAATAAAGTTAAATACAAGTCAAAAAAATATACAGGAGATATTGGTAAAGGTGAAGGCAATAAGGTTTCTTATGAACAAAGTCGTATAAAACAAGGCGATAGAGTATACAACTACGAAACTTACACAGTAGGCGGTAAAGAGTATACATACGTCGATGGCAAACCAACTGGTGCTGAATTGTCATTCAGCCAAAGACAATTATTGAAATACAATGCAAAACACAGTGCTTCAAAAGCAACAACAGTGGACGCATCGGTATTATACGCTCAACAAGCAGCAGCTGCATTGAATGCAAATAGATATTAATCTAAATTTTATATCAAAAAATCCCGCTTATTTTCAAGTGGGATTTTTTTATTGTGGTAGAATATTTT
>CAKUUG010000026.1 GCA_934692665.1 uncultured Candidatus Melainabacteria bacterium
AACATTACTATAATTCCTGTTATTATCATAACAATTGAAACAGATAGCATATAATTGTCTTGTTTATTTGTAGAATCAGGTATCGTTGCAATACCACATGAAAATTTTAGCTGTCCCAAATCATCAAACATTGTACAAGACAAATTGTACAACAAATACTCACAAACATATTTTGCATCATCTACTGTAGTATCAGGCATAATGATTGCGATTTTGTCACCGCCGAATCTTCCTAGAATATCTGTGTTTCTAACATTACGTTTGATTTTTTTTGCAACTTCTTTTATGACACTATCACCTTTTGCATGTCCTAGTTCATTGTTTATTTCAGTGATATTTCCAATATCTAAAATACAAAAAGCAAGAGGTTTATTGTGTTCGAGAGAAGTTTTAATTTCAGCCGCCAAATCTTCTTGCATTTTTTTGTGATTAGACAAACCTGTCAAAGAATCAATATCTGTATTTTTGTCTACAATATCAAGAAGTTGTTTGTTCTTGTAAAAAAGTGCAAAGTAATTTGAGATTAATTTGTATAAATTCAAAAATTGGTTGTTATTGTTGTCGCAAAAAATCATAACACCAAACGTATCATTCAAAACAGCAAGCGGTAATATACAAGTTTGGCTATTTGCAAAATAGCTTAAGTAATTCAATTTTAAATAATTAGAATCAGGCGTGATGATACATTTGTTGTCCATAAAAGATTGAATTATCGGATTTTCTGTATCATTCAACATTATTTTTGAGTTGTAAGAAGAGCCTGTTTTGTCATTTAGCTTTAAATTAATACAGCTGGAATTTTGATTACAAATACCGAGTGCAGAAAAATTCAAGTTTAATTTTTCTGAAATTTGGCTATGCAATTCATGAAACAAATAAATTGAATCTGTAGAATTTTGAAAAACTTTGTTTAAAATAGTGATTATTTCTGAATAATTTGTGTCAACAGAATTGTTGTACGAATTTATATAACCGCTATAGAGCTTGTTTGAGGAAGTTTTTGAATTTAGAGGCAAAATTTTTGTATTGTCAATAGGATTCGAAATCCTTTTGTTTACAATATCGCTTCCTTTTGTAATTGGATTTGAATTTTTTATATTACCAGAATCCAAAACATACCTTTCTATCTACACACTTTGTTAATAATTAATAAACAACATCTGCAAAAATATTGCTATAACAAGACCAAAATAATGCCAAATCTTTACATTTTTTAATATTTAACCTAATTCTATCGTTTTTATTGCAGATTTATGACCATTTAAAATGTTTATTTTTGACTTTGGAAATTTTAATTCCGCTGCAAGAAAATCAACAATAGCCTTATTTGCTTTGCCTTCTTGGGCTTTTTCTTTTATTTTAATTTTAACAAAATCATCCAAAAATTCAATAGAGTTGTTTTTTGAATTTGCAACTACTTTGATTTTGAATTTAAATTTTGAATTCAATTGGATAAATTCTTTCAAATTATCCAGATTTTTTATTTTATTTTCCATAATTTTTTAATAAATACAACATTTAATATACACCAAAAACGATATAAGTAGTATATTATAATAATAAACAATACTATAATATGGGCGGTTTATGACATATCAAGAAACATACGAAGAAATTAAAAAAGAATTAATAAAACAAAAAAGAACCGAAGAAGATATAAATCAAATAGAACAAGCTTATTTATGGGCAAAAGAGCTTCACGAAGGACAGTTTAGGGCTTCGCAAGAACCTTATATTATGCATCCTGTTGAAGTTGCAAAAATTCTTGTAGATTTAAAATTGGACAAAGATACTATTATAGCAGCGTTTTTGCATGATGTTTTAGAAGATACAGAAACCACCCCCGAACAAATGGAAGAAAGATTTGGAAAAGATGTTGTCAATTTGGTACAAGGTGTTACAAAATTAAGCAAATATCAATTCAAGTCAAAAGAAGAACGCCAAGCAGAAAACTTTAGACGAATGTTCATTGCAATGGCCCAAGATATTAGAATCATCGTTCTAAAATTGGCAGACAGATTGCACAACATGAGAACTTTGACTTATATGACTGCTGTAAAACAGAAAAAAATTGCACAAGAGACAATTGACATTTTTGCACCACTTGCAAACAGACTAGGTATGGGGAAATTAAAAGCCGAATTGGAGGATTTGTCGCTTAGGTATTTGAATCCTGAAAAATATTACGAAATTGCAAAATTAATTTCAGAAACAAAAGCTATGCGTGATTCTACAGTCAATTCTTTAATCGAACAAATAAAAAAAGAACTGGAAAAAAATAAAATAAAAGCAACAATAAAAGGACGTGCAAAACATTATTATAGTATATATAATAAAATGCAAAGATTAAATGTATCTTTTGACCAATTGTACGATATAACTGCCGTAAGAGTAATTGTAGACAGCGAAAGAGAATGTTACCAAGTTCTTGGCATAATTCACCAACTATTCAAACCAATCCCCGGACGTTTCAAAGATTACATTGCTATGCCAAAAGGAAATATGTACAGATCATTGCATACTTCTGTCATTGGTGCAAAAAACAAACCTGTAGAAATACAAATCAGGACTCACAAAATGCATGAAGTTGCAGAATATGGGGTTGCCGCACATTGGAGATACAAAGAATCAGGCTCAATTAAAGCCAACAATAAAAAAGATGTTCAATTTTCATGGATGCGAAAAGTTATGGAAATGGACAAAGATTCAACAGATGCAAAAGATTTTGTTGAAAGTGTAAAATTAGATTTATTTAATGACCAAGTTTTTGCTTTTACTCCAAATGGAGATGTTTTTGATTTGCCGCAAAATTCTACTCCTGTTGATTTTGCTTATAGAATTCATACAGAAGTCGGGCATAGAACAGTTGGAGCATTGATTAACGGAAGAATTGCACAACTGGATACAAAATTGAAAAACGGCGATATAGTAGAAATTCTAACTTCTAAACAATTTATGCCAAAAATCGACTGGCTTAATTTTGTTGTTACAAAAAATGCAATATCAAAAATCCGCCAATGGTACAAAAAATTCAACAGAGAAGACAATATTCAGCTTGGGAAAAATAATCTCGAACTTGAATTGACTAAAGCAAATTTTGATGAATTAACAAGACTAGGCATTATTGAAAAAGCTGCAAAAGAAATGAATTACAAAACAACGGATGATTTGTTTGCAGCATTGGGTTATGGCGAAACTACAATTCATAAAGTAATAAATGTTCTAAAAAAATACGAAGCACCAAAAACAGACGAACAATTGGCACAAGAACAAGGGAAAACTCTTGCTAAAAAGAACAGAAACAAGAAAAATGACATAGAAGGTTTGGATGGTTTGTTGTGGTCGCTTGCAAAATGTTGTTCTCCGATTCCAGGAGAACCGATAGTCGGTGTCGTCACACGTTCAAAAGGTGTTAGTGTGCATAGATTGGATTGTAAATGTTTGTGTAATATTGAACCGGAAAGAATGATTGATATTCAATGGGCAGAAAACAACACAAAAGCAGTATATTTGGCACATATTAGAATAGAATGTTTAGATAGAGTAGGAATTTTGAGAGATATATTGATGAAAACCGGAGATTTGGGCATTAATATAATATATTCAAATACATATTTAAAAGGCAGAAAATTTGGAATAATCGATTTGGGAATTGAGCTTGACAATATCGAAACATTAAAAAAAGTAATCCAAAATATTCAATCAATAAATGATGTCTTTTCTGTTCGAAGATTACAACAAAAAGAAAACCTAAATCAAGCAAAAACTTCAAAAAAGAAAAAATACAAACAAACTTCTAACAAGGAACAAAAAAATGATTGAAACGTTTGCAAAAATTGAAAAAAACAAAGGTATTGCAATAGCTTTAGGTTTTTTTGACGGCATGCATCTTGGTCATAGAAAAATTATAAAAACTCTCGTAACAGAAGGCAAAAAAAGAGACATAAAAACCGCAGTTGTTACATTTAGCCAAAATCCTGCAAACTATTTTAGCGAAAAACAAATCCCAAACATTCAATCTTCAAAAGAAAGAGAGTTAATTCTTGAAGAATTGGGGGTTGATTATTTATACGAATTAGATTTTGAAGAATATAAAAACCTCTTGGCTTGCGAATATTTGTCTGATGTTTTAGTAAAATATTTTCAACCGAAATTGATTATAACAGGCTACAATCACACATTTGGTGCTGATGTAAAAGGCAGCAGTTTTATCAAAGAAAATGAAGACAAATACAATTATGATTGCATAATTGTGCCAGAAGTTTTATATCAACATAAAGAAGAAGTTAGTTCTACAATAATCAGAAAACATATCACACAAGGACACTTAAATGCTGCAAATGCATTGCTTGGAAAAAATTTCTCAATAATAAATTCTGTTATTGCAGGAAAAAAACTTGCAAGTAATTTGGGTTATCCGACAGCAAATATTGTCTGGCCGGATAGCATTGTGAAATTACCTTATGGGGTCTATTTTGGTTATGCAGTTGTAGAAGAAAGAACTATGCCGGCATTAATTGCTTGGGGTGTTAGCCCTACAACTTCAGCTGATAAAGAAGAAAAACTTGAAGCGCATTTGTATGATTTTGATAAAAACATTTATGGAAAAATAATGCGTTTGATTTTTGTAAAAAAATTAAGAAATGAAGAATATTTCCCCACAATCGCTATTTTAAAAGAACAGTTAGATAGCGACTGGGAAGCATTTGAACAATGGGCAAAACAACGTTTTTAATTTGTTAAGAAATTATAATTTTATTTAATTATTTGTTTTACAAATGTAGAATTAATGCTAACATTATATAGCATTAATAACTTTTGTTAAGAAATAAAAATTTTTAGCAAAAAGGTAGCAAATTTTTTCATTCACCAGTTTTTATTAACTTGTGTTTTATAAGGGGATCATGACTTAAATGAAACTATCGTCGGTAAACGCAACCAATGTAAATAATAACCAAAATTACCGGAATATAAACAACAATTACAATAACTCGCAAAGTAATAATATTTCTTCTAAAAAAGTAAATTTTACAGGTGGTGGAACAGGTTCACCCCTTGATGCATTTGTAAAATTTTGGCAAGTAGTTGACCAAGGTGGCAGAGCCCTACAATTTACAGTAGAAGATATGTTTGGAACGAATTTTCCTCGTTCATATAAAGGCTTAACAGCAGGTAAAAAATACACAGGAAAATACAACTGGACAGCATTTGCACAAGAAGCAATAAGAGAATTTTTAACAGGTCCAACTATGACGTTTTTCCCTGTCGCAGCACTTACTTTTTCAAAACACACTTTTGGTGCTTCAGCTAATATTAGAAACGAAAACGTTAACAACTTATCTTATTTGTTAAACGGAATCAAAGAAGGAAGTGCAAGCGAAGTTTCTGGCGAATTCTTGTCTAAAGTTTCTAGAGATTTGTTAAACCAAACGCTAGATAGCGTAAATGACAACAAAAGCAATCTCAAAACAGAAAGCGAAGAGCTTGCAGGACAGTTAAAAGAATATTTTAAAACGTTTAGTGCAGTTTCGGATGCTAAAGGAAATGCAAAAAAACTAGCAAAAGCAAATCTAAAAGAACAAGAAACATCAGTATTTAAAACTTTTGAAAAGATAATCAAAAAGAACAAAGCAAACTACTCTGATACTAATTTCCAATCAGTAAAATACAGTATCAATGAAGCAACAACAGGTTCTGCTGATTTTAAAGAATATATTGATTATGCAGCATCATATATCCATGACTTTATCAAAAAACAAGATGTTGCAAAAAACTCAGGAATAGTAAACACAAATAGCAACGTAATAACTGCATTTAAAAACAATCTAACAGGTAAACGTATGTTTACAATGTTCAATATGATTGTTCTAACAGGTTTATTGATGCGACAAATTCCAAAATTATACACAAAAGCAACAGGCAAAGTAAATCCAAATGCAGTAAACATATACAACGAAGCCTCTAGCAGGAAAAATCAACCTGAAGGTAACAAGGAGGTAAACAATGCTTAGTAAAGTTTCAATGAATACCTCTAAAATAACAACAGCACTCTCAAATACTGCAAGTTCAGTTGGCCGCAAAGTTAACGGTAGCAAAATCGCACAAAAAGCTTTGAAATACACTGACCCAAAAGGCTTTAACAATACATTTGGAGTGTTAGTCGGCTTGATGACAGCGATGGTTGTAGCCCCTAGGGTTTTAACAGCCGCAAAAAGAAATCCTAACGACAAAGAAGCAACAAAAGACGAAATCACAGAAATTTTATTTAGAGATGTACAAACTTGTGCAATAATTTTGTTTGCTTTAAAGATTTTAAACTCAATAATTGCAAGCAAAGTAGGTAAAATGAGCGGTTTACCTATGACAAACAAACCTTTTGAAAAAGTGTTTGATACAAATTCAAAAGGAATGCAAGGCGCAAAAGACAAAGCTTGCGAATTAATTCAACATCCTGCCCAAAAATTGAAAAAAATCGGAAAAAATTTCATTGATTTAATTCACCCGACAGGCGGCGTAAGATCATTAGGCGACAGCGAATTTGTAACTAAATATTCAGGTTTCAATTCTTTTGACGAAGTCGGAAAAATGTTCAGCCAAATCAACGAACAAGGTGGTAATGCAGATAAAGTGTTCAAAAATAAAGTTTTGAAAAATCTGATTGAAAATCAAACTGCAAAACTAAATGAAGCAACAGAAAAATTATCATCAAATATTGGAGGTGCAGCTGAAGAAGTTGATATCTACAAAGCAAACATCAAAAGCCTTGAAAAACTTAGAAATAAAGGTGTTGGCTGCTTTAGGAATAACGGAGAGCAAATTGATGATTCTGTTAGAGAAATGCTATTAAATTACTTTAAAGACTCAAAAAATGCACTAGTTGTTAATGGCGGTCGCTTGTCTTCAAGTCTTCGAACAGTAGCACTTGCAATAGAATCAATATATTTGGGCTTTGGGCTACCTGCATTGAACCAAAAACGATTAGAAAAGAAATATCTATCCAACAATGCAAATGAAAAAGAATTAAGCACAGTTCAAAATAATAACGACACTGCATTAATTGGTGCAAAATTAGATACAGATGAAGCAAGATTGTTCAAACAATTTGTAAAATAAGTATTTGAATTATTAACTCTATTCTAATACAATAAGAACAGAGTTAATGAGGAAAATATGATAGAAAATACAATTTTTGCTATAGTAAGTTGGATACAAAACGTAATCACGTCAATGGGCGTCTGGGGTGTTGCATTGTTAATGGCAATAGAATCATGCAATATTCCTCTCCCATCAGAAGCAATACTGCCATTTGCAGGGTATTTAGTTACAAAAGGAGTCTTTAATATACACCAAGCCGCACTTTTTGGTGCAATAGGATGTGTGATTGGTTCAATTCCTTCTTATTATTTGGGATATTTTGGCGGTAGAAAATTTGTTGAAAAATATGGAAAATATTTTTTAATTTCAAAACATGATTTAGAAATAGCAGACAAATGGGTAGACAAATACGGCGACTGGTCGTTTTTTGTATGCAGAATGTTGCCTGTTGTAAGGACATTTATTTCTTTGCCTGCAGGTATTTTGCGAGCTAAAAAGAGATTTTTCTTTACTTTTACATTTTTTGGTTCATTAATTTGGAGCTATATATTAGTTTATATTGGCATAAAATTAGGTGAAAACACCGACAAATTAAAACACCTTTGGCACAAATTTGATGCAGTAATTATAATTTTATGTATAATTTTGGGAATAATTTACATTTATCATCATATAAAAAATCTGAAAAATTCTTAAAAAACATAAATCTACCGGCTTTTTCGCACAAATCGGTAGATTTTTTCTAATTTGTTTAATGTTAAAACAAGTTGAATTTGAATTTTCAAATTCAACAATCTATAAAAGCATAAGACATGCCTTTAAAACAAAAATTCAATCACTTTTGGAAATAATATAACCTTCAACTTCAATAGCAAACAGCAAATTAGCAGAAGACGAAATAGATAGAATAGAAACTTTAACAACATACAAAAAAAGGTAGCGATAGCGAAATAAATCAAGGGTTGTATCTTGGAAAAGTCTCAAAAAGTGCAATCAAGGATATTCAAAAAATTGATTTATGATTGATAGTTGTACTTCTCTAAAAAAAACAAAACGATTTATAGAGGAATATGCATCAGGCAAAACTCAAGTTGTGCAACAAAAATAAAAATTTAAAAGCAGGCGATATCATACACAAAGACACTTATCTTTCTACAGCGGATAATATTAACATAACTCCTGTTTTTTACAAAAACCAATGGCTATGTATTTAAAATAAATATTCTAAGAAGAAGCAAAATACTGGATATCGCAGAATATAGAAAGATACCTATATTTAAAGAATTGGCAACTGTAATTAAAACAAAGGAGAATTTTTGTTACCCAGAGGTTCAAACTTAAAAAAACAAAAACATTGACAATAATAAAATCCTGAAATTTTTCTCTTAAAGATAGTTTTAAATACACTTTTGAAGACTATTCAGTATCAAAAGAATTGATTGAAGAATTAATTAAAATTGGACAATTAAAAAACGATATTTATTAATTGTCTATTACAATCTCCAGACTATTTGCTCCAACAATTCTGGTTTTATCATTGCCTTTATTATAGGGGCCTTTTTTGATTAACAAAATTTTACTTTTTTCAAGATAAGTAATATTATGCCCACCCAAATAAATTATTATTATATCACCTGTAAAGACTTCGCAACTTTTTAGATAAACGCCTTTATCATTGTAAAAATCAACCCTGCAAGACCCTTCTTTCACAATAAAAATTTCATCGGTTTCATTTAAAAAACCTTCCGGACGATTGTGATAATGAGTGCCTGTTTTGTAGTTTTTTTCGTAATCGAGAATTCCGATTTGAAGTTCATCTTCATCTCTTGTAAAAAAACCGGAATCAGAAACATCAGAAAACCTGATTATTCTAGCATAGATTACATTGTTATCTATTATGTCTTTTATCACTAAACTAAATTTCTATCAATCTATTTTTATTATCAACGTGAGCAATTTTCGGACTGAAAGTCTTTTGCTCTTCAGGTGTCAATAGTGCATAAGCAACGATAATAACTTTATCATTAACTTGTGCTTTTCTAGCTGCTGCACCGTTAAGACAAATTATACCGGAATTTTCTTTTCCTTCTATAACATAGGTTGAAAATCTTTCACCATTGTTTATATTTAAAATTTCAACTTTTTGATTTTGCTTTATGTCTGTTGCATCTAAAAGAGCCTTGTCAATCGTAATAGAACCAACATAATCAAGATTGGCTTCTGTTACTGTCGCTCTATGTATTTTTCCATATAAAAATTCGTTTAACATACTTTTATTTTAGCATAAAAACTAAAAACAATTGCTTAAATTTACCGAATTTCCCAAATGTAACTTGCAGAAGTATTGCACCATGTTTTGTTTATGCGATTTTAAAGTATTTAAATCATACGACATAGAAGTAATTTCATCACCAAAAATATTAATCAAACCACAATGGTCATTATCAATACAAGCTCTTGTATAGTATTTTGATAATGAACAAATGTGAGAGTATTTTGGTTTTATTACCCAATTTCCATTTTTGTCAATTGAGCCATAGAAAGTTTTGCTGTCTTTTTGTATCGCAACTTTTGCATAACTTTTTTCAAAAGGGAAAGTTTTTGAAAAATTTTCCTCAATTTTTACTTGACCTGTTTTATTTTTATAACCGCACAAGTTGGTTTCAGAATTACAAACAGGAGAAAGTTCTTTTTGATTTAATTTGTATTTAAAAATTTCAATAGGAAGCATGACTTGAGTCTTGTATCTAGAGTCATACTTGTTTAATGGAACTATAACATCAAAACTTTTTCTGGTTAAATAACCATAACTGTTTGCGTTTTTAACAGGAAACAAAAAACGAAAAGCAAGCAGATTTGTACACAATTCAGTAAATATGACGAATGCAAAAATATACAAAGCAACGATAGTAAAATTCTTTAAATATTTCATATAAGTATATTACCACATTTTAAAATTTTATAAAAAATAATGCGGTTTTTTAAAACCGCATAAGTCAAGAAAGGAATGGTTAGACTATTAACTATAAGTAATTATCACACATATGTTCGCAATAAAGCAAATATGTATCAATTCTTAACAATTCTAAGCAATTCCTCTATTGTCCAAATATTTTTCAACTTCTTGTAAAATTGTGTCTTTTAAAGAAATTTCTTTTAGCTCAGAATGAACAAACATTTCTCCTTCACCAGACAACAAGTAGTTAATATTTACATTAAAGTCAATCAATAATTTACTCAAAATTGGTATACTAGGCATACTTTTTGAGTTTTCGATGTTTGAAACAGCTTGTTTGGAAATCGATAATTCTTTTGCAAGAGTCATTTGGGACTTGTTTAGAATTTTTCTGACCATTTTCATTCTTTGTCCAATTTTGTCCATATCCAATATTCCTTATATATAATAAACCAATACTTGACAAATATAAATAAATGATGTACTTTTATTATATACCTGTCAATTAAATTATAACATAATAAATAAATAATTGACTCAACTGATGGAATTAAATTATGAATTATAAAAACAACTTAAACGAAAAAGAGGAAAATAAACTCTTGATTTCCTATATATTCAAAGGAATGACTAATTATGAAATAGCTGAAAAGTTGAATTACTCTCGTTCAGGAGTAGCTTACAAAGTGAACAAATTGTTCAGTGATTTTAAAGCGAAAAATAGGGTTGATTTTATAGTCCAGATACTCAGTGAAGTAATAAAAAGTAAAAAACAAGAATTAAAAAATGAAATCAAAAAACAAAAAACTCTCAATGCAGAAAACAAAAGATTGAAAAACATTATAAAAATGTTCGACGAAACACAGAAATAAAAAATTTTACTTATTAACTCTCTACTTAGATATAGACCCAATTGACGGGTCTTTTTTTTAAAATTCAAAGAGCGGTTTTTAAAACCGCTCTTTAGAACAAAATTTGAATAAATTAATTTTCAAAAACATAAGCCATCAAGCCAGATTCTCTAGCTTTTTTAACAGCTGCTGATAGCATTCTTTGATGTTTGGCACATGTTCCGGTAATTCTTCTTGGAAGAATTTTACCAGCTTCTGATAAATATCTTTTTAATTTTGTAACATCTTTAAAATCTAAAGAATCAATTTTATCAGTACAAAATGTGCAGTTTTTTTTCTTTTTTGCATCTTTAATATCTTTTGCCATTTTATTTAGTTTTCCTTTTCTAGTTTACGACCAATATTTTATTAAAATGGAATTTCGTCTTCATCAATCAAGTCATCTGCAACTTCACCTTGCTCAAATGATACAATAGAAGAATCAGGAGAAGAAGCTTGTTGAACAGAAACTTCATTATTTGAAGACATTTTTTCAACAGCATTTGCTGAAATTTCAAACACACGTTTTTCTTTTCCACTAGGTGTTTGATATGAGTTGATTTGTAATCTGCCTTCAATGACAACCATATCATTCACTGCAATAGTAGAGGCAATAGTTTCTGCCAACTGACCAAAAGCACTGACCCTAATAAGAGTTTGAGTAGTTTTGTCCAAATTAACAGTAAAACTCGTAATTGCCATGTCGTTTTGCGTAAAACGTTTTTCGGGTGCTTTTACAACAGTAGCTGTAACAAATGCTTTCGCTAGACTCATAACTAAGCAGCCTTAACTGTAAACATTGTTCTGATTATTGAATTGTTTAATTTAAGTTGTCTTCTTAATTCAACAATTTTGTCTGCCGGAACAGAAACAACTTGGTTTACAACATAGCCATCAGTATAACCTGAAACTTCGTATGCAAGTTTTCTTCTGCCAACTTTTTCACAGTTTACAACACTGCCATCTAAACTTTTTACAATTTCTTCAATCTTTGCGATAACTTTTTCAGTTTCTTCATTATCAAGATTTGGTTCTATTATTGTAAATAGATCATAATTTTTCATAATATCTCCTTAGGTGAATGTAATTATAGAACAATGCTAGCATAAACATTGCTTTAACACAAGAAATAAATTATAAGTTTTGTAAAATTTAAATATGGTATACACCCTTAAAAACAAATTCTGCGGGTCCTTGCATATAGACATGTCCTGTGCCATTTTGGTCATAGAATATATTTAATATACCACCGGGTAAAATTACATCAACTTTTTTTTCAATCAGTTCACGGCACACGCCTGCAACAACTGTCGCACAAGCACCCGTGCCGCATGCAAGAGTAATTCCACAGCCTCTTTCCCAAACATTCATTTTGACTTTGTTTTTAGAAATAATATTTACAAATTCAACGTTTGTTTTTTCAGGAAAAATTTTGTCTGTTTCTATGATAGGGCCAAAAGATTTTGCCATAATTTCACTATCTTCATCCGTAAAAATAACACAGTGCGGATTTCCCATAGAAATTGCCGTAGCATCAAAATCTTGTACTAAAACTCTATTGTAAAAATCAGCATCGACAGGAATTTTTTTTGTATCAAATATAGGCTTTCCCATATCAACAAGGACATTTCCGTTATCTAAAATTTCCGGAGAAATTATTCCTGCTAACGTTTCGACAGAAAATTTATTTTTTGAAACCAAATTGTGAGATTTTACAAATTTTGCAAAACAGCGAATACCATTGCCGCACATCTGTGCAACAGTGCCATCCGAATTGAAAAAATTCCAAGCAATGTCTGCATTTTTTGATTCAACAGGAGAAAAAAGCCCATCCGCCCCTATGCCAAAATTTCTGTCACACATTTTTTTTGCCAATTCTGATGTTGCAGCCTCTTCGTTTAAAATAATAAAGTCATTGCCGAGTCCCTGCCATTTTTCAAACTTAATTTCCATAAAACCTCATTATTTGTTGTATTCCAAAAATATTTCTTTTATAAATTCATAACCTTTTTCAAGACTCTTAATTTCCATTTTTTCGTTTGGAGAATGCATTGAATAAATGTTTGCAACACCAACAAGCACCGGAGAGAATTTTTTTCCGTATTTATTTGTCTTGTTTGCATAAACATGGGTTTCAGCACCGGCATGGAAAGATTGAATTTTTACATCAAGATTGATTTTGTTTCCAACTTTTTTTGCAATTTGGCTCATTTCTTGGTTTAGAGATTTTTCAAAAGGCAACATGTGAATTTTTACAGACAAAGAAGCGTTTGCCCATTCGCCGTATTTTTTGTTAAATTTGTCTATTCTTTTTTGAAATTTTGAAATCAACTCATCTTCGTATTTTTTAACAGAACTTCTAAGAGAATAATGTGCATAAGCTTTTGTATTTATTACATTATCGGCACACAATTCAAGAAGCGTTTTTGAATATGGTTTTTCAACATTTTCTTTTTCTAATATTCTTTCTATCCCGATGTCTGTAGCACCTGCAATAATTGAGCCCAAATTACAAGAAGTAATTGTAAATCCGTTTTCAACTTTGTATGCACCGTTTGGAAATTCAGACACCAAATCTGCAATTAATTTTGCTGCGTTGTAGCGTTTTTTGTCTTGAATATCATTTCCGCTGTGACCACCAAGTTTTGTTGTTACTTCTATATCCAATTTCGTATAACCGGCACCTGCAATTTCAAAATTTCCCAACATGTCAGAATCCAAAACCAGTACGTTTTCTGACTCTAATTCATCAAATTTTGTATGATTAATACCTGTCATATTAGTTTCTTCATCACGAGTGAATACAATTTCTAGACCACCATGAGAAAGGTTAGGTGTTTTTGCAATATAGATTGCAAGCATTAATGCACAAGAAACTCCGGCTTTATCATCAGCACCAAGAGTACGTGTTTTATCAGTTTCTATGAATTTTTTGTCTTGCGAATACCTGATATTAACAGGAGAAGAATTTCCGACAACATCCATGTGAGCTGACAAAAGAAGCGGTTTTTTAGAAGAGTCTGTTGGTGGAATTTTTATAATTAAATTTTTGTAATCATCATAATAGGCATTGATTCCATTATTGTATGTATATTCTAAAATTTTGTTTGAAACATTAATTTCCCCCAAACTCGGAGAAGGTATTTTTACTAATTCTTCAAAAATTTCTAATACGTTATCCATATTTACCTCAAATTTATTTAAACATTTTTATAACATTAACAGCTCCGTCAAGAACTTCTTTTGCTTTTATTTGAGCTTTTTTAGAACCTTGATGAAGTATTTCGTCGACATAATTTATGTTATTTTCTAATTCTGTACGTTTTTCTCTGATTGGTGCAAATTCAGAATTGATTTTGTTTGCTAATCTTTTTTTACATTCAAAACAACCCATTGTAGCATTTTTGCAACCGTCACAAATTTCTTTTTTGTCTTCTTCAGAACCGAAAATTTCCCAGTATTTATAAATAACGCTACAATTATCCGGGTTTCCTTTGTCATCTTTTCTGATTCTATTGGTATCTGTTATGCCGGTTTTGATTTTCTTTTCTGTAACTTCTGCAGAATCAGAAATTTTTATGTCGTTATTGAAAGATTTTCCCATTTTATTGCCATCAAGACCACATAATAGAGGAACTTGGGTTAATTTTGGTTGAGGTTCTATAAAATAGTCCGTTTTGTAGATGTTGTTAAATCTTCTTGCTATATCACGTGACAATTCTACATGAGCCACCTGATCAATTCCAACAGGAACAAAATGAGCATTGAAGTTTAAAATATCAGCTGTCATCAAAACCGGATATCCAAACAAACCGTAAGATAGATTAGACATGTTTTCGTTTTTGTCTTTCATAATTTTTGCCAAATCTTTCAAAGTAGGATCTCTTTCGACCCAATTTTGCGGAGTAATCATAGACAAATATATATGCAACATTGCAGTTTCCGGTATTAAAGATTGAAGATAAACCGTTGATTTTTCAGGGTCAATACCGGAAGCTAACCAATCAAGAAGAACATCTTGAACATTTTGTTTCATATCTTCTGTTTGATTGTATTTTGTGGTCAAAGCATGCCAATCTGCAATAGAAAAATAACATTCAAACTCATCTTGCAACTTAACCCAGTTTCTCAAAACTCCTAAATAATGACCAAGATGCAATTTTCCGGTGGGACGCATGCCTGACATAATACGTTGCTTATTCATTCGCTTTTATCTCCTCTAAAAGTTTGACTGCTTCTTCATATTCATCGAAAATCAACAGTGCACGTCTTACATGTTCTAATGCCAGAGTTTTATATTTTAATTCAAATTCACATCTGGCAAGATTAGTAAGCAAAATATGATTTTGTGGATATTTATCTAAAATTTTGCTAAATAAATTCATTGCATTTTCATATTCGTTTGTTTTCATATAACAAATACCGAGCATATTTAAAGTCTCGTCATCTTTTGTTGTTGTCGTTATATCAAGCAAAAACTGTTTTGCAATGTCGAATTTTTCAACAGTAAAATAGTATTTTGCAAGATGTGATTTTGCAAGGAAATTATTTGGGTCAATTTTTATTGCATGTTGCAAAATTTCAAGAGCTTTGTCAAAATCTCTATTCAATAAATAAATATATCCATAATAAGCTAGTGCATCAGCATAATCAGGTTCATATTTAAGAGCTTTTTCAAATGCGGATTTTGCTTCTTCAATTCTTGATAACGTCATTAAACAAACGCCCAAAGAATAATGAAATTCTGCAATATCGTCTTCTAATTCTATTGCTTTTTTCATTTCATCTAATGCCCAATCATAACAATTCATTTTTAGATATAAAACACCCAAGTCTTTATGAGCATAAGGGTTTTCAGGTTCTAATGTAATACATTTTTTGAACATTTCTTTTGCGTTGTCATAATCAAAAGTCAAAACATAATTAAATGCCAAATTATAATAAACCTCTACATCAATTTTTCCTCTTTTGATTAACGAATTGAATACTTCTATAGATTGTTCACAACGTAAAAGTTTGCGAAGGTATGCACCTTTTTTCTTTAGGTAAGCAACATTTTTTTCATCTTCTTGCAATAATATATCGATATTTGCTAATGCGTTTTCAAAATCTTGAGCGTTTTCAAGAGCTTCTATGTATGAAAGCCGATACAAAACATTATTCGGATAAGCCGAGGTAAGATTTTTATACAAAGTAACTGCAAGAGGAATATTATTCCCTTTCAATGCACAATTAGCCAAAGTGGATAGCATAGTGGCTGTAGGTTCTTTTTCATAAGCAAGTTGAAAATACTCGATTGCTTTATCAAATTGTTCAATAGACTGGTAATATACGCCATAATTATAAATCGTAAGAGTGTTTTCTTTATCGATTTCGTATATAGAATCCAAAACCGGAAGAACATATCCAAACATTTTCATATTCATATAACAAACAGCAAGACTATTTGCGATTTGGACATGCGAAGGATTGAGTTTGTAAGCTTTTTCGAGATAGTTTATTGCTTTGACTGAATTTTTCTTTAGCATATATATCGTTGCAACAATATAGTATACAGAATAGTCACATTCGATTTCTTTGTTATCAAGAATTTGCTTCATTGTGTTTATAGCTTCATCATATTGATTAAATTCAATATAAATCATTGCTAAATTTTTATATGCTTCTACATAATTTGGTCTAAGATTAA
The DNA here is from genome assembly GCA_934692665.1 of uncultured Candidatus Melainabacteria bacterium. Classification (GTDB taxonomy): domain Bacteria; phylum Cyanobacteriota; class Vampirovibrionia; order Gastranaerophilales; family Gastranaerophilaceae; genus RUG14156. The sequence goes on from CAKUUG010000026.1 coordinate 16,631, forward strand.
TAACTTTTTTAAAATTATCAATTGCAAATTCTTTTTGACCTGTGCGATTGTAAGAATTTGCCAAGTAAAAGAAGCTTACTGCATCATTTTCGTCAAGCTTTACTACTTTACTGAAAACTTTTATAGCTTCTATTGGATTATCAAGATTAACCTCGCACAAACCGAGGTTTTTTAGTGCTTCTGTATTATTTTCATCTTTATCTATTATTTGTTCTAATTTTGCTTTTGCTTCCGTAAATCTTTCTGCATTTATTAAATCAAGTGCAGTATTTAATTCTTTTTCTATATTTTCCATAGCAATATTATATTAAAAAAATCTATAAATTGGAATTATTTTTTTGATATTATCTTTAGTATGATAATTATTCCCGAAAACTTGGAAATTCACAAACCTGACAAAAGTCTAGAAAACATTGTTAACAACACAAAAATCAAAGAAAAAGTACTATTCAAAAAAGAATCTGACTTTCACAATATTTTTGTTGTAAAAAATAATTTCGGCACTTTTTTGAAATACAAAGATACTTATCAGGCAGGATATTTTGACACCAAATACTACAGAGGAAACATTCCTTATGTGAATTATTTTTTGCTATCTTATTTGTTAAATTCTAAAATCGAAAAAATCTTGTTTATCGGCTTTGGCTCCGGAATAATAATAAATCAATTTGAAAAACTTTTTTCAAATTTAAAAACAATCGACATAGTAGATATAGAAGAAAATGTATTTGCACTGTCTGAAAAATTTTTTAATTTCAAAATCAGCGACAAAATGAATTTTTATTTACAAGATGCAATTGTTTACTTAAAAACAACAAAGAAAAAATACGACCTAATAGTAGTTGATGTTGCAGGTGACAATGGAATAGACGAGAGATTTGTTGAAGATGAGTATTTTGAACTCGTTAAAAAACATTTAAAGAAAAAAGGTGTTTTTATATCAAACCTTCCATCAAGCAGAGATATTTTTAATCCCAAAAACAAAGTTTTTCTTGAAATTTTAGATAGATACAAGAAAAACTTTAGCGATATTTCACTGTTTAATGGAGAAACATCAAACAAAATATATTACAAAACCTTTTTTAATATAGACAAGCCCGTATTCGACATAACAAATGCAATTTTGTTTTCTTCTTGCTTTGAACAAAATTTTTCTTTAGACAAAAAAATCGACAAGTTGTTTAACATTTCAAGCAATGATTATTTATCCGACAAAATTGAAATTCAAAGAAATTAAAAAATATTTTTCAAGCAAAACTTTTATGTTAAAATCGATTTATATAGTTTAAGGAGGCTAAATGAAAAAGTACAGAATTGGTGTCGATATTGGCGGAACAAATATAAAAATTGCTCTTGTTGATTTTGATGGAAAAATTGCATATTCAAACACCACTCCGACTCGTGCAGAAATGGGCTATGAAGCAGGTGTAAACAACATAAAACAAGCAATAAAAGACATAATGTCCGAATCATCTACTGATTCAAAATCTATAGAAGCTATAGGTTTTGGTTTACCCGGACAAATTGATTATAAAGAAGGAGTAGTAAAAAATTTACCCAATATTCCAGGCTGGGTAAACGTACCTTTAGCAAAAATTATCGAAGATGAATTTTCAATCCCAACAAAACTGGACAACGATGTACGTTGTGCAGCATTGGGTGAGTTGAACTTTGGTGCAGGTATAGGCTGCAATAATATGATATGCATTACAATCGGTACAGGTATAGGTTCCGGTATAATTTTAAATGGAAAATTAATCAGAGGTGCATCAAATGCAGCAGGTGAAATAGGACACATTAAAATGTCTTTAAATGACGGTCCTTTATGCGGTTGTGGTGATTATGGATGTTTTGAAGCTTATGCTTCAGGTCCTGCAATTGTTACAATGGCAAAAGAATACATATCAGGCGGAAAATCGGCAAAATACAAAGAAATGGCACAAGATGGTGCAATTACTCCATATTTTGTTGCACAAGCAGCTCTTGCCGGTGATGCTGTTTCTATTCAAATATTTAAACAAATGGGTAAAATAATCGGAGTCGGCTTGTCTTCTGTAATCAATCTTTTAAACCCGGAAAGAATAATTATAGGTGGTGGCGTTGCAGATGCAGGAGAAATCTTGCTTGAGCCAATCAGAAAAACTATTTTAGATAGAGCAATGCCTATTCAAGCACAAGCAGTAGAAATCGTACCTGCACAATTAGCAAATACAGCAGGTGTGATTGGTGCAAGTTTATTAATCAATAGCTAGAAAGAATTATGCCATTATATTTTTTGTGGGGTGATGAAGATTTTTTAATCGAACGCCACATTGAAAAAATCAAAAACGAAGTATTAAAAGGTGAAGTCAACGAAATAAACTACAAAAAAGTTGACTCACCTTCTTTTCCTTTGTTTAGTGAATTGATTAGAACAAATTCTATGATGTTTGGAAACACAGTGATTGTCATCAAATGTCAGAATTATTTTTTAACTTCTAAAAACAAAAAAGAACTGGATGATAAACAAACATCAGAATTGATAAATGCTTTTCAAAACATTCAAGACACGGTGCATATTGTTTTGGTGTGCTTAACTCCGAGAGGAGAAAAGAAAAAACCGGATTCAAGAAAAAAACTGTTCAAAGAAATACAAAAACTAACAAAACCTATTGAATTTCCATCATACCGGAACTATGAAGAATACAAACTCATACCAATTATTAAAAAAATAGCACAAGAACTTGAAATAAAAATACAAGACCAAGAATGTTCCCTACTTATACAAACAACAGGAAGCGAGCTTCGAAATCTCTATTCTCAATTAGAAAAATTGAAATTATATGCATATCCGGAAATCAATATAACTTCAAAAATGATAGAAAACATCACAACAAGCACAACTGATGTTTTTTCGATTCTTGATTTTGTATTAAAAAAAGACTACCCATCTGCATTAAATTTGATTTCACAAATATTGCAGAAAGAACACTATTTGCCTTCATTTGCACTTTTGCAAACAATGATAAATAATCTTTTGAAAACAAAAATATTATATTCAGCAAACTATTCTTCTTTTGATATTGCAAGCAAAACCGGACAAAATGAGTTCGTTGTTAAAAAAAATCTTGAAAAAATTAAAAATACCTCTCTTAATGATTTAACAAAATTAAAAATAAATTTAACTGTAGTTGATTACTTGTTAAAAAACGGAACTATAAAAGAACCTAAGCTGGGGTATGAAATGGCGTTTTTATCCGAAGACTTGAGGGAGCATTTATGATAAACGAGTTTTTTAAAGAAAAATCTCCTTTTTGTTATAACTACTTTTCTATATTATTTGAACAGATAAAAGAAAACAAACGTGATTTTCCGCAAGCAATTATTTTTGAAGGAATAGATACAAAACTCCAATATTTGTTTTCATTAGAACTGGCAAGAATTTTAAATTGCACATCAGACGAAAACTGTACAAATTGCAAATGGATAAAAAGTTTCTCACATCCTGCCGTAAATAATGTTTCACAAATTCATTTCAAATCAGAAGACGACACGGCAAAAACTGTAATTTCCGTTAAACAAGCAAGAGAAATCGAAAGCAATTTAAAAATAACATCAGATTATCACAGATTTTTTATATTTTTTTCTTCAAAAGAATATGAATACGACGATTTTGAATTATCTGATTTTGAAAAATTGGGATATTCTACCCAGATTAACTTTTCAATTGAACCACTGGAGATTTCTACATTCAATCCGGCAACACTAAATGCTCTTTTAAAATCAGTAGAAGAACCCCCAAAAAATACAACTTTTGTATTTTTAACAAAATCAAGAGAAAATATTTTACCGACAATAACCTCCAGATGCTTGGTTTTTAAACTGAGTTCAAATTCTGCTTTTCAGACAAATGAAAAAATAAAAGAATTGGCTTCATTTTATTTTAATTTAAGTTATCAAAATGCCTATGAAATTTCAGAAAAAATAATAAATTTTTCAATAGAAAATCAATTAGATATCAAAGATACATTGAATGAAATAAATTGTTACTTAAAAGATTTGATTCAGCAAAATCCATCTTCGTACTTAAAAATAATAAACGATATCAAAATAATAAACCAAGCAACAAAAATGATAAAATCAAAAGTAAACGAAAAAAATGCTATAGAAACAATGCTTTTTAGATTAGTGAGAGGTTATTGATGAAAAATTTTAATAACAAGCCAATAATCGCAATCTCTCTTCCAACAGGAATAGGTGCCAATATTGGCGGATATGCGGGGGATTTTGGATATATTGCAAGAGAATTTTCAAAATATTTTTACACAATCATAAATCCAAACGCCGTTAATGGCGGCATCTTAAGTGCGATTAATTACGATATGGGTTATTTGGAAGGATATTTGTTTGATGAATTTTTCAAAGGAAACATGGGAATCATTCCCAAAAAACCTTATGAAACAAACAAAATCGGTGTAATTTTTGATTATGCAATTCCAAAAAATATTCTAAATGTACATCTAAACACAATTAATGCTCTAAAAATGGTGCAAGGAATAGAAACAATAGCCATTGAATACACAACAAAAGAAGTTGGAATTGAAATAAAAATCGAAAATGGAATCTCATCAGGCAGTATAAAAAATCCCAACGAACTTTTAAATTGCAGCAAAAAATTAATCAAAAAAGGTGCAGAAGCAATTGCTGTTGTTTGTTATTTTAATGAAGATGCAGAAGATGAAAACTATTCAAATGCAGATGGAATTGATCCTATCGGAGGAATAGAGGCTGTTATTTCGCATTTAATTACAAAAGAATTTAAAATTCCATGTGCTCATGCTCCGGCTTTTTTAGATATTGATATTTCAGAAAAAATAGAAAATCCCAAAGTTTCTTCAGAGTTGATAAGTTCAACTTATTTGCCTTGTATTATACAGGGGCTTTCTATTGCACCAAAAATCGTTACCAAATACAAAAAAGATGCTATTTTTAATAAAGACGTCCGGTATTTAATTGGTCTATATGATGCGATGGGTTCATCTTCTGTGTTATCATGCATAGAAAATAAAATAAACATCGCTGCTATAAAAAATGATTCCGCATTAAACGTTACGCCTAACAAAATAGGGTTTAATGATTCAAAAGTGTTTGAAAGTTATGAAAAATGCCTAAAGACAATAACAAAACGCCTTCTGTAAATATATTAGCAATTTTAGTCAGAGTGATATTAATTATAATCACAGCTGCTTTGGCTATACTAATAATTTGGCTTTATTTTAATGTTTATAAGCCGGAAGAAAAAAGATTCATAAAAAACTCCAGATTTGCCTACAATCAAATTTCAAGCATAATCCATGAAATATACAAAGAAAAGCAATATGTCTATGAAAAACCAAGTGAATACAGGGATTCAGTTTGTGAAATATTAGCAAAAAAATTATCTCAAACAACAGGCAACTGTATCCAAAGTCCAACAGGAATGCCGCAATTAAATTTTGTTATTAAAAAAACAAAAATTGCAATATACGGTCTTGAAAGACCATCTGTTTCTGAAGATAAAAACAATATAATAAAAGAATTTATTATCGACGTAGATGGAGAAGAAAAAGGAGAAAACGAAGTAGGAAAAGATAGAGTTCCTGTTCAAATACATTCAACAGGCAGAATGGGTGGAAGGCTAATGCCTGTAAACTGCAATGTAAAAGATATGATAAATTATGGAATGCCAATAAGCAAATCCTGCCCCATGGGTACAGAACTGAATTTTCTTACATCAACCATTCCGTTTAGTTTTGATATAAATCAAATAGGTTCAACCGAAGGAAAAATCAAAAAAATCACTTCTAGTGTATCTTTTGCAAGGGCAGATTGTGCAGCGTTTGGAGGAGAGATTTTAGGGGATGAATATTGCAACGACAAAGGAATATATTGGCTCAAACGCTGTTACGAAGAATATTACTGCGGCTTTGAACCTACAAAATAATTTTGTTCAAAATGGTAATTGAATAAAATTGTTAAAGAAGTTATAATTTATAAAAAAGAAAGGCAAAACAATAATGGATTTATCTATTTTATTAATTTTTATGATTATGATAATTACAATGACCTGGTTATTTGTATCATTGATTTTGTATTTTGTACCCATTATTGTTGCTTATGTTAGAAGACACAACAATATTTTAGCAATAAGTTTACTAAATATAGTATTAGGTTGGACTTTTGCAGGGTGGCTTGCTGCACTTTTGTGGTCATTAAATTCAGATATAAAACAGGAAGAAGACTAAAATACAGGTGGCGTTTGAATGTAGTTTGCTTCTGTTTTTAAATAATCAAATTCGCTTTTGTCTTTAGCTGATATGTATCTATCTTTTGCCAATTTCAACATAGTAATTGCTATATTTTTGTTTTCATCTTCATAACAAAGAGCGTTTTTAAAATATTCTTTAGAATTTTTATCGACAAGAATTTTGTCGGCTTCATTTGTATAATCTTCTATTTTTTCTTTCAAAATCAACTCAATCTTGTCTTTTGTGCCAACAAAAAACATATCACGTCTTGCATCCATAATGAGTTTGTTACAGTTGTACGTTTCAAGTAAAATTTTTGCAGTATCTAGGGGAACAAGAGGTTTTTTTAATTCACCTGCAATTATTTTTGCAATACTCAAAGCAACTCGAATCCCCGTAAAACTTCCAGGACCACAGTTTACTGTCACAAAATCTAAATCATCAAATTTCAAATCGTTAGATGAAAAAATATCTTTTAACTCTTGAATCAAATACAAACTATGATAATTCTCGTCCGATTTTATTGTTTTTTCAATAATTTTTTCGCCAAATTGAACAGCCAAATATGTTTTATCTAAAGCAGAACAAAAAGCCAATATATTCATAGTTTTTCCATTTCTTTTTCAAATTTATTCAAAAATTCTATACTTTCATTTTCAAAAGCACTAAACTCAAAAATTCTCTTGTCAATATCGTTTTCATCATAAGAAACGTTGATTTTAAGCGAATTTTTAGGTATTTCATTATGTGCAAAATCAGCCCACTCAATAAAAGTCAACACACCTTTTTTTGAATATTCTCTTAACTCTGAAACAACAGACTTCAAGCCTTTTTCTTCCAATCTATACAAATCAAAGTGATAAATAGGCATTTTTTTTGACTTGTACTCATTCAAAATAACAAAACTGGGACTTGTAACTTTTTCATTTACATCCATATATTCTAAAACATTTCTTACAAATTGCGTTTTTCCTGCACCAATATCTCCCGTTAATGTGACAAATAATCCATTATCATTAAGAGAATTGTAGAATGCTTTAGCGATTTTTTTCGTATCTTGCAAATTTTTTGATATAAATTTCATACAACAATTCTACATTAAAAAAATATTAATATTTGTAAATAAATTAAAAAATTACTAAAGTTATAAAGACAAAATGACGAATAGTAAATTGAGGTTAGTTAATATAAGGATGATAAAGATGGAATACGAAAATGATTTAGAATTGTGCGAATATAACCCAATGAGCATTGAATACCAAAACGAAATTCAAGCACTTGCAGCACTCGTTGAAAAACCGGCAATGAGCTTTTTTGAAAAATTAATGAAAAGAATTATTTTAGCACATGGAAATGCTTAACTGAAAAAATTCTTTTTTACGTTTTGCTTATGGAATTCTCCACCGGCACACACAATTTCAATAACTTTTAACAAGAACTCTCTAGGAGCATCAGGCTGACTAATGTAGAGTTCTTGATTGTCTTTGTGTTTAATTGTCATAATTGTTCCTCTGGCTTTTTCTGCAGGAACATATAAAGAAGCTATTTCGTTTTCTAAAATTGCATTCATTTGAGTATCGAGGTCGTCATTTTCTTTGACCAACTTTGTAAAATCACCATTGATTGCAAAAATTCTACCGCAAAACATCGGGCCTGCATCTTTTCTAGGCAGTGCCTTCGGCGACAAATTGAATCTTGATGTAAAACTTATTGTGTGCCATAAAACATTAACAATAGCTAACGTTTGCGTTGAATCTACAGTACATTTTACATTTTGTATAGGAACATTTCTTACATTCAAAGACTGTCTTAAATATTCTAATACAGAAGCTAAATTCTCTAAAATTCCACCAAACATTTCTTTTGTGTTCATTGTTGCTTGATGAAATTCTATAAATTGCTTATACATATAAACAGCAACAAGTCCTGCTCTCTGTTGAATAATGGATGACTGCTGAGCTCTAACCTCTAAATTATCAAGACTTTCAAAATTGTTTTGCAATAAACTAATTCCTTATTTTTTTAAAGGGGATATCCATCAAAATAATATAATAAAAGGGAAGTATTTTATATAATAATATGATTATTCTTTACATTTTTAAATACTTAACAAAAATTATTTATCCTTTTTATTATGCTAAAATTTATTAAAAAAAAAGGGGGGAGAAATCTCCCCCCTACGAATTGAAAATAGTATAAATCATTTTAAAGTCTTTATACATCTGACTGACCTACCGTATTGATAAGTAGAATAATCTCTACGATTTAGGGTATAACCATTTATATCCATATTGTATGCAATGCCTGATTTTCCTTTAACTAATACAGACCACAAACTTGCCGGATAACAGTGAACATCTTCGCGTTCTAATTTAAGACAAGCATTGATTGTTATTACACCCGTATTAGGATTTTTAGTGTACATTTGAGGATCGTCCAAACAAGCCCAATCAGGTGGATCACTGGTATTGGTATTTCCTTTCCAGTTGTTATAAACAACACATTGTCTTGCAAGCGTATCATTACATCTTGTTAGTCCAGTATCACTAACACCACTACAAATTTGCAATCCATTATCACCAAGATTTCTTGAATAACTATTTACAGCAACTTCTATTTCATCTAAAGTTGGTAATCGCCAATCAGTACCAAGACTGCTACAAATTGCATTTGCTGCAGGCCAATTGCATTGAGTTCTACCACTACCAGAATAGCTACCATTTGAATAATTAGTAAAGAATTCACCACCAGTCCAGCAACAACGTGCATTTTCATCCGTACAGTGGCTAGTAGAACTGTAAGCAGCCGTATAAATTTTCACACCTGCACTTGTAGGTATATCAAGCCCACCATCACCAACATTATACTTGGTCATACACATGCTAGTTTTACCAATTTTTATCCTCATTGACCAAGATTGGCAATCGCATCTACCTTCTTCTAAATTGTATCCATTATCACATTCATCACATTTGTTAGAACTAGAACAAACCGCACAGTTTGGAATACTTGGACAGCCAACACAAGCACCATTTTTCAATTTATATCCAGGATCACATTCTTTGCAGTAACCTGATGAAGGGACGCATCTATTACAGTTAGGAGTTTTTTTGCGACAAAATACAGGATATACTCCGCCAGGACAGTAATATTGATCCAAACAGCCAGAACATTGCACACCTAGATAATCACCATTAAATTCATATTTAGTAGTTGAAGCAAATTTACCCGCTCCGCATTTACTACATGATGTCGCACCTTCCTCTAGAGAAGCATCTGCATTTTTTGTATAGCATCCGTTTTTATTTTTGCCATCACAATAATAACCTTTTGGACATTTTGTACAAGTGCCGTTTTCTGGGTAATATCCAGCAATGCATTTTGTACAAGCACCGGTTTTATTATTGCAATTTACACAATTAGAATCTTTTGATGAACAAGCGATACATGATGTTCCCGTATTAGAACTAGAATATGTACCTCCAGTACACTCATACCAACTGTCATCTCCATTAGGACATGCATAACCCGGTGTACATTCTCCACAAGAACCGTTAGCTTTTGGATAGTATCCTGGTTTAC
>CAKUUG010000027.1 GCA_934692665.1 uncultured Candidatus Melainabacteria bacterium
TTTTCGCTTTTTGTATCTGTTCTTTCTAATTTAAAAATCACTGGTCTAAGTCCGTCATTGCAACTGCATATTGCAACATTCGGGGTTTTTATCCAATCATCATAATAAAAAGTAGAATCTTTTGTTTCATGAGCTAGTGCAAATGCATATTGATAAATAGCTTTCCAAGCTTCATCACAGAATCCTTCAGGCTTTGCCCAGTCGGCAAAAAAAGTGTCGCCAACTTTGTGAAATGGACAAGTAGACAAATTTTCTACTCCATATTCTTTTGCTAAATCTTCATTAAACATTGTTTTTAATACTGTTATTTTTACTTTGTTCATATTTTCTTTTTTTTAAATTATATTTCCTTGTAACTTTTTATGTTTAATTCTTTTAACAATTCAGCGAAACTGATGTAATATTCGCTTAATGCTTGTTGATAGCCGAGCATTAATTCTAAATATAGTTTTTTAGATACAAAAAAGCCTGTTAAATCTATTTTGTTGTCATCCAGATTTTTCATTGCTTCATCCAAAAGTTCTCTAGAATTTACAAGCAATTCATTATTGTAAAAATTCAAGTTATTTCTTGTGATTTCGTATTTTTCCCATGCGTCTGTGACGTCTCTTGTGACGTCTATTTTTAAATCTTCATATTTTAGTTGAGCTTTTTCGATTTCTAGTTGAGCATTTTTGATTTCGGGCTGATAACGATATATTATTGGCACATTAACAAGCCCTACGCCAGCGTATGCAGCACTTCTAAAACCGCCCCTATCGGATGTGTTTTTTGTCATGTAAGAATACCCGCCTTCCACCTGCAAATCAGGTATGAGCTTGCTTTTTACTTCATTTAATTTGTTTTTAGCGGTTTGAGTTTCTTTTTGTTTTGCTTGTATATCGTATCTGTTTTCTAGAGCGAAATTTTTTATTTTTTGAAAATCGTAGAATATTTTTTTTGGTTCTAAAGTCAAAAAGTTCTCATAATTTTCATTCAGACCATTTTCTTTTGTATCAAAATTTTGCTTGTCGGAATTCATTGCTGTGTTGAATTTGTTTTGAGAAGAAATAAGCTCGCTTTTTGCGATATTTGTATACATAACAGCTCTATTGTATTCAATTTTTGCTTGTATTAAATCGGTTTTCGAGAGTTTTTGTTTTTCATATTGTTCTTGTGCAAAAGCAAGAATTTGTTTTGAAATTTCTTTTTGTTCTTCTACCAATCTGAGGTTTGATTTTTTCAAAAGAAAATCAAAATATGTCAATTTTACATCCAAAATCAACTGTTGTTCGAGAAATTTTTCGTCATGTTGGATAGAAGCAAGGTTTGATTTTGCTGTTTCTTTTCTTTTTCCTCTTTTTAAAATCTCGATAACATAGTCTACACCGATTTCTTGAGGATTGCCTTTTGCTGATTGGCCAATATTTTGAAAAGTTCCTATGTTCGGGTTTTGCAGGCTGCCGGCGATTTTTATTTCGTTTTCAGCCTGAAGTATCCCTAATTTTGCAATTTTTATTTCAGGATTTGTACTAAGTGCCAATTCTATAGCGTCGACAAGCGAAATTTTGCTGTCTTCTGTTATTGCAAAAGCAGGTAAAATTAATAAAAAGAATAAAATTGTTAGTATTTTCTTCATTTTGTTTTTATTATATATGAAGTGTCAAGAAAATAAAAAATTGCCTATTCAAATGATGGATTTTTCAGAATAAAATTTGTATAATTTTGTTATGCTAAAAAAAATATTGTTATCACTTTTTTGTTTGAATTTGACTGTTTTTGCCCAACCTTTAAAAGACGTTGGAATCGCAAAATATGCAGTATTAGAAGTAAAATCAGACAATTGCCCGATTCGAGAAAAAGATTCTGAAAACGCAAAGAGATTGTCGCATATTTTTTCTAATGCTGTAATGTTTGCAGATAAACAAAATGACAATTACTACAGAGTCGAATTGAACGACAACAATTATGCTTATGTAAATAAAAAACTAGTTGAAGTCCAAGCAATAATTCCTGAAAAACGACTGGAAAATATAGAAAAAATTTCGTTTAAAGAAACAAAAACAAAATACCAAATAAAACTTGAATTGCCGACTTTGAGTGCTTTTATGTTCAAAGAAAATGGCGGCAATCTTTCTTTTTCTTTGTTTGACAACAGATTTGACCCGACAGAAATCAATATTTCTTCAATAAATGAAAAATTTATTTTGCCTAAAAAAATCAACAACAGTTTTGAACTAAATTACAAAAATGATTCGCCGCTTTTTGGTTATGATGTTGAAAAATATGACAAAGGGTATATTTTGTCTATCAAAAAAACGCCAAAAATTAACCCCAAAAAACCTCTAAAAAACATAAAAATCGTACTGGATGCAGGTCATGGCGGCAGTGAAAAAGGAGCTGTTGCTTTCGATTTGGAAGAAAAAACAATCAATCTGGAAATTACAAAAAAACTAAGAAACGAACTAAAAAGAAAAGGTGCAAAAGTCTATCTAACAAGGACAAAAGACAAACAAGTAGGTTTATACGATAGAGTTGCTTTTGCAAAAGAAAAAGAAGCCGATATTTTGCTCAGTATTCACCAAAATTCTCTTCCAAATCGCAAAGATGTTACAAAAAAATACGGAACAGGAACATATTATTTCAACAATTCTGCAAAACCACTGGCAGAATCTATAAAACAAAATATGATAAAAGCAACATCATTTAGAGATGATGGTACAAACTATGCTTCTTTTGTTCTGAATCGCCCTACAATGCCAATAAGCGTGCTTGTCGAATGCGGTTATATAATAAAAGAAGATGAAGCAAAAAAACTCGTAGACAAAAAATTTCAAAAAACAATTGCAAAAGCAATAACAAAAGGGGTGGAAGAATATTTGGTCAACAGCTTTGCAAATTAAATTAATTTGCCATTAATTGCAAAGTTGCATAATATCCGTCCCAAACCGTAGAAGTACCTTTCAACTTGCTTTCACGTTTTGTTTTCTTTTTGAGTAATTTCTTTTGTTGTCTTTCAAATTTTTTTGTTAAATAAGTCGAATTTTTTCTTTTTGAAATTTCGGGTTCTAATCCATTGATTGCATTTTTGTAAGAAGTAGAAGAATAACCTTTTGAAATTGCATCGGGATAATTGTAATCTATGTAATTGTAGACATTAAGGAGTCTTTTGCTTCCTGATGGGTGAGTAGACAAGATATCAATGTAGCTTTGGGTTATTTTGTTTAATAAAGAAATCATCCCCAAAGGGTTGTAGCCTGCTTTTGTCATCAAATCAACCCCTGTTATATCGGCTTCTAATTCATCGTTTCTAGAAATTTTATTAGAAGCAAGGGCTTCGCCTATTTCTTTTGTTGTGTTTGATACATTAATCAAACTAGACACAACGGCAATACCGGTACCTAATACACCTTGTTTTGCACAGTGTCCGTTTATTATATGACCCATTTCATGAGAAATTACACCCGCAAGCTCAGTGTCATCGTTTGTATATTCCAAAAGTCCTTTGTAGACGTAAATTTCTTTGTTTATGTTTGCATAAGCATTGATATCAGCTTTATTCGATACTTTGAATCGGATAGGATAGTTTATATTGTTTGCTTTTAGGATTTTTTGTCCTATCGTGTTTACTCTATTTAATGCACTAGTAGAGTCCCAATCTTGTGCGAAAGAAAAATTAATCATTAAAACGAACAAAACTAAAATAATTTTTTTCATATTTTCCTTTTTTAAATCATTTCACCAAAAAACGCCAAAACTCCATCAACAAAGACTCTGTTTTTAGAAGAAAACGCCAAAACTTCGTTATTAAATTCTTTTTTTATAATTGAAATTTTTTTGTTTATTTCGTTTCTGGAAATGTAATCGCATTTTGTCAAAATATTTAAACAAGAAATATTATTGAATTTCAACCATTCTTGCATAGCTTTGTCGTTTTTTTGGATATCATGACGAGCGTCAATAAATTGTATTGTGGTTTTTAAATTTGGTCTTTTGAGCAAATATTCTTCCAAATTCTTTTGCCAAGAATCTTGTTCGGATTTTGAAACTTTTGCATATCCATACCCCGGTAAATCCGCCAGAATGAAAGGTTTTTTGTCCGTTGTTATTTCAAACAAATTTATCAATCTGGTTTTGCCTGGGGTGTTAGAGGTTTTTGCCAATTTTGATTGATTAACAAGAGTGTTGATAAATGTGGATTTTCCAACATTCGAACGTCCCAAAAGAGCAAACTCCGCTATATCCAAAGCAGGACACAGTTTTAAATTTGGCGAACTGATTAAAAATTTTGCAGATTTAATTTTCATAAAATTATTCTAGCATAAATAACTCATTATCAAGGCTTTTACGTTTTCGTTTTCTATATTTTCAATCAAGTTTTTGTCCAGTTGATTAATTTTGTTGTGAGATTTTAAAATTTCTGCAATTTTTGCTTTTGATATGCAATTTACTTTTTCAAAAATATGAACCAAATCACAATCAAAATTTTCCAAATTGTATTCTTTTATAATATCCAACAAAAGGCTGAATTGATAAGGTTTTTCGTCATTGTATTCGAAAACAACATCATTAATTGTGAATTCTGAATTGTTTAAAAATTCAGAAATATTTTTTATTTCATTTTTTATTGATTTATCAAAATCAAAAGAATAAATATCATTTGAATTAAATTCATCGAATTTTGCTTTTGCAAAAAGCAACAGAGTTTTTGAATAGTTGTCATTTTCCAATAGAATTAATTTTATAAAATCTAAAATTTGATAATACAAAATAGTGTCCAAAGCGATATTTTCGGGGTAATTTTCGATTAGTATATGAAAGATTCTTTTTATGTTTTCTTTTGATGTTTTGTTTTTCAAAGAATCAAAATCATTAAAATTCAACAAAATCGGCACAATGTTGCTATTTAAGGGAGAATTTAATCCATTTTCCAAAATAAAATCAATTTCATTAAAAATAGCCAAAGTTTCAAAATCACTCAATTTTTCAAAATCATCAACAGCAGATTCTATGTTTTCTTTTGCATATTTGATGAGTTTTGTGTCATTAAAAGATTTTAGAGCCAAAATACAATTTGTTTTTAGTGGATTAAAATCGGATTTTGCGTTTTTGTACAAAAAATCCAAAGCTAAAGGGTCTTTTATATAACAAAAATATTTTGCACAATAGGTTTTTTCTTCTTTTGTACCGTTTTCAAATATTTCTAAAATTCTATCCGTTAAATCTTCGTTTGCAAATTTCAAAAGAGATTTTACAATCATTTCTTCAAAATCAAATGAATAAACTTTTGTAAATTCAAAAAGAGTTTCAATATTTTCTTTGTTAATTAAATTAACAAAATCTTTTGTTATTCTGTCTTTTAAAAATGGAAAAATAAAATCTTCTTTTTCTGTCAATAATTTGAATTTTGAAAGGTCTTTAGAATTTATCAAATCCAAAATCGTTTTTTTGGACAAATTTATGTCTTTTGAAGTTATATTTTTTATAAAATCCATAATAAAATTATTACATAATTGACTTATCTTGTGTATAATTAATTTATATTAATTTAGAAAAAAGGTGTTAAATGCAAGAAAAAAAATACAAACGTATTCTTTTGAAAGTTTCAGGAGAAGCTCTTTTGGGAAATCAACAATTCGGAATTGATCCTGAGCCTGTTTCTCACATTGCGTCAGAAATCAAAAAAGCTCTTGAACAAAATGTGCAAGTCGCTGTTGTTGTAGGTGGCGGAAATATATTCAGAGGCATGAAAAATTCATCAAAACTCGGTATGGATCAGGCTTCTGGGGATTATGTAGGAATGCTTGCAACAGTAATGAATGCAGTTGCACTTCAATCAGAATTTAAAAAAATCGGTGTAGATTGTAGAGTGCAAAGTGCAATAGATATAGCAAAAATTGCAGAACCATACATAAGACACAAAGCAATCAGACACTTAGAAAAAAATCGTGTAGTGATTTTTGCAGCAGGTACGGGAAATCCATTCTTTACAACAGATACAGCAGCTGCTCTTCGTGCTTCTGAAATTGGTGCAGATATTATGTTAATGGCAAAAAATGGTGTAGATGGTGTCTACAACGATGACCCCAGAATTAACGCCGAAGCTAAAAAATACGACAAAATCAGCTATGATGATATTATAATCAAAGGACTCAAAGTCATGGATTTGGCTTCTTGTGCTTTGTGCAAACAAAACGATATTCCGATTGTTGTTTTTGATTTTAATTTGAAAGACAGCTTAATTAAAATTTTAAACAACGAAGAAGTAGGAACTTTAGTTACAAAATAATAATTTAGGAGAAAATAAAATGTCTATTGATGAAATTAAAAAACAAACAGAAGAAAAAATGGAAAAATGTATTCACCAATTGGGACGTGAATTGGCAACTGTTCGCACAGGAAGAGCTAATCCATTAATTTTGGAAAAAGTCGTTGTTGATTATTATGGAGCTCCAACCGGACTTCGCCAATTGGCACAAGTTTCTGTTGCAGAAGGCACAACTCTCGTTATTACTCCGTTTGACAAAACAATCATCAAAGAAATAGAAAAAGCAATAATCAAAGCAGAAATCGGCATCACGCCAAACTCTGACGGTACTTGCATTCGTTTACAATTCCCACCTTTGACGCAAGATAGAAGAAAAGAATTGGCGAAAGAAGTAAAAGCAATAGGAGAAACTGCAAAAGTTGCCGTAAGAAACGTTAGACGTGATTCAACCGATGCGGTTAAAAAGCTTGAAAAGGCTGAAAATTTGCCGGAAGATACAATAAAAGATGGTACAGACAAAATCCAAAAAGTAACCGACAAATACATCAAAATAATAGACGAAACAGTTTCAAACAAAGAAAAAGAAGTTATGGAGATATAATTTTAAAAATGACTGCCGAAAAACCAAAAAAAAGTCCAAAAAGAGTCATAACAGGAATCATTGCTTCAATTATTGCAACAGCTGCAATAATACTGGGTTCTATTCCTTTGTATGCTTTATTAATTGTGATTATATGTTTAGCATCGGGTGAATTTGTCAGAATATTGAAGCACAAAGGTTTTCACCCCAGCCTTACGATTATTAGGGTTTCGGCAATTATTTTTGCTACATTAACTTTTCTCCACAGATTTGACATGGTGCCTTCAATGTTGACATTGACAATAATGGCTTCGTTTTTGATTGTATTATTCAAAGGACGACAACCATATATCGTAAATGTTGCAACAACGGCATTGGGGGCATTGTATTGTGGGTGGTTGCCTTGTCATTTGCTATTGATTCGCCAAATCGGAATGAATAGAATCAGTGCGTTTCAGTTTTCGTTGTCTGATGGACTGTATTTGTTGATGTTTGTGTTTTTAACAGTTGCTATGACGGACATTGGTGCGTATTATTTTGGAATAAATTTTGGCAAAAGAAAACTAGCAGAAGTAATCAGCCCCAAAAAAACAGTAGAAGGTGCATTGGGCGGAGTTTTTTGTGCAATTTTGGTTTCTTGTTTGGTTGGGGTATTTTATGCACGTTTAAGTCTTTGCCAAGCGATTATCGGGGGATTGCTCATTACTTTGTCTGCTCAGTTGGGCGATTTGTCTGAATCATTAATCAAGCGTGACGCCGGTGTAAAAGATTCTTCAGATATTCTCCCCGGTCATGGTGGAATTTTGGACAGATTTGACGGTTATATTTTTGCACTTCCTGTTGCATATTATTTCTTTATGCATTTTACCAGAGGTACAAATGTTTTTGTTGAATGTTTCAAATTTTTGCAAGGTGCAATAAATGTCTACTTCTAATATCGAAATCACTCCTGAAAGAAAAGAAATTCTCAACAATTTTCAAGCCAAATATAATTTGGATTTCAAAGACTTGTGCCTTTTGAACCAAGCGTTTATTCACACTTCTTTTACAAACGAAAACGGCTATGATGTTTTGATGTCGTATGAAAAATTGGAATTTATGGGCGATGCGGTCTTAAAGCTTGCGGTTAGTGAATTTTTGTATGAAAAATTTACCGATTACCAAGAAGGTGAACTGACCAAACTCAGAGGCGAAATTGTTTCTGATAAAAATATTTTCGATTATGCTAAAAAGCTCGGTTTTGAAGAGCTGATTGTTTTGGGCAAAAATGAAAAAAAACAAGGAGGAGCAAAAAAAGAATCAATTCTTGCATGTGCTTTTGAGGCTTTGTTGGGTGCAATATTAATCGAGAATGGTTATTTAAAAGCGAAAGAATTTTTGAGAGAAAATTTTTTAGAAGAAATTTTAAATATTGAAAAAAAACTTCTTTTGCTAAATCCAAAAGCAATTTTACAAGAATATACACAAAGTATAAATTGCAAACTGCCGACTTATACTGTAGTAAAAGAAACAGGGAAGGCTCATAAAAAAACCTTTTTTGTAGAAGTGAGTTTTGAAGACAAAGTTCTTGGTTGCGGCGAAGAAATGAGTATCAAAAAAGCTGAATCTATGGCAGCAATCGACGCTTTAAAAAAATTAAACATAATCAAAGATGAATAATATTTTAATACACAAAAAATGACAAAAGTTTCAATTGTAAAAAATTGATGAAAATAACACGCAAAAAATACTTCCTATTGTATAATGAAAATTAAAATCTTTGAAAAATACATTTAAAAAAGGCAGTAAAATGAAAACAATAATTTCCCCATCAATTCTATCGGCTGATTTTGCAGATTTGAAAACTGATATAAAAAGAGTCGAACCTTATGTAAAATGGCTGCATATCGATGTGATGGACGGACATTTTGTGCCAAATATTTCGATAGGTGTTCCTGTTGTAAAATCAATCAAAAAAGTAACAAATTTGGTTTTGGATACTCATTTGATGATAGAAAATCCAATAAAATATGTTGATGCTTTTTGTGATGCGGGGGCTGATTTGATTACTTTTCATTTTGAAGCAGCAAAAGAAAACACAATAAAAACTATAGAAAAAATTAAAGAAAGAAATATTATGACAGGGCTTTCTATAAAGCCAAAAACACCTGTCGAAGAGATAAAAGAATACATTAATATGGTGGATTTGGTTTTGGTCATGACGGTTGAACCCGGGTTTGGCGGTCAAAAATTTATGAATGAATGTGCAAACAAAATCACAAAAATAAAACAATATTCTAAAAATCCAAACCTAATAATCCAAGTTGATGGCGGAATAAATGAAAAAACCGCAAAAATCTGTACAGATTTGGGAGCAAATTCTTTGGTTGCAGGTAGTTATATCTACAATTCAAACGACATTAAACAAGCAATAGAAAAACTATACTAAGGACAAACAATGCTATTTCTTATCCTTTTAAATACTCTTTTTGTGTATATGGTGTGTTCTTTTTTAAAAAACATTTCCGTGTTTTATCTTGTGTATTTTGCTTTAATAATCTTGAATTCTGAATTGTTGTCTGTTTTTTCTTCTTTTGATGTTTTGCATATCTCTATTTTGACTGTAATAGAAACAGTAGCTATGTATGTTTTTTTCTTAAAATCGAAAACAAAACCATATACGCTGAATTTCAAACCCGAATTTAAAAAAATCATAAATGCACTAAAAATGGACAAAACCCTGCTTTTTACAGGCTTTGCGTTTGTTTTTATGCTTTTGTGTTTTTTCTTTCTTTCTATTTCTATTCCGCCATTAGAGCCGGACGCACGTTCTTATCACTTTGTTCGTATATTTTCATACATAAAACAAGCAAATTTCTCCCATTTTTTAACCAATGAAATAAGAAATGTTGTAATGCCTTTTAATTCAGAAATGGTTTATTCGTATTTTTATTTGTTCAAAAAAAATGATGTAGGTTTTGCTTTTTTGTCTTATGTTTCATTTATTAATGCGATTTTTCAATTGTATCTGATAATGAAAAACTTTAAGTTTTCAACAAGAAAAACTCTATTTACCATTTTTTCTCTATCTTCTATGGGGGCGATTCTTGTTCAGATACCGTCTTTGCAGACTGATATTGTTGTTGCATCGTTGATTTTGACTTCTGTTGCTCTTGTTGTAAATTCTTTTCAATCGAAAGTATCAAAAACTTGTATTTTTCTTTCATCTTTAGCATACGCTATTTCAATGGGTACAAAAACTACGTCGTTGTTTATTCTTCCGGCTTTTTTGCTCCTTATTTTTTATCTTATTAAACCGAAAAGATACATTTTTTTATATATTTTCTTTTTGTTTTTTAATTTCATTGTCTTTTCTTCTTACAATTATGTGCTGAATTTCATTGATTTTGGTGACTTTTTTGCCCCTTTGAATTTGAAAATAGAACACAAAAGTGATTTTGGTGACTTTTTTTGTAATGCGAAATACTTCGTAGTCGATTTTTTGGGGAGCAAAATAGCGTATTTTCTTCATTTGCCTACAAAAAACGATATTTCTATTCCATTTGATGAAAGAACGGTCGGATTTTCTCTTTTGGGTGTTGTGTGTTTTTTGGTGGGCGTATTTTCTTCTTTCTTTAGAAAATTCAAAAACAAAAGAAACAGAATCATTTTAGCTTTTGCTATTTTATTTTTGTTGAATTTTTTGATTATTTGTTGTTTCTTTTCTTATTCTCCTTATATTGTGAGATATTTCGTGACTCTGGTTTTAGTGTCCGGAGTTTGTGTGGGGCATTTGTATAATATAAAAATTCTAAAAAATATAATACTTTTCTTGTGTATTTCAAATTTGTTTTTGTATTCAATATTTTCGACACGTTTTCCTGTGCGTTTTCTTTTGAAAAATCACAACAAAGAAGCAATAATACTAAACCAAAAAGATTCATCGGTGTACATTCAGTATGGTTTTTTGAATCTTTTTGAAACAAAATTTGAAAAAGAAGACAAAGTTGCAATAATAGACGAGGATTATTTGTACGAAATAAAGCAGTTGATGAATTTTGGCTATAATATTGATGTTTTAGTTTTAGATGAATTGAGCAAAGAAACTCTATCTAAATATGATTATTTAGTTTTTAGATTTTACAATGAATTTTCAAATAATTACAAATATTTTGGCAAAAATTCAAACTACAAATGCGAATATATCTTAAAAAAATACGAAAACAAAGACTTTCCTCTAGCAAAAAGATGTTATTTTGATGGTGAACAGTTGAACAGTTTTGGGTTTTATTTCGATGAAAAGTTAGATGTAAAAAATAAAAGTTTGTATGTATATAAAAAAATAAAATAATAAAAAATTAAAAAACAGGAAAAAATCCTGTTTTTTAAAATTAAACTAAACCGAGAACTTTCTTGTACCAACTGAATGTTTCTAATTCTAGTCCGTTGAATGTAGTTTTCAAACATTGTTTTTTCAAATAATGTGAAAACTCATCGTTTAATTTGGTTTTGGTAATAGCATTATTACCTTGATTTTGAGTAGAAAGCATAATCGAACCTCCTAACATACACAACTAACAACATTTGCAATCATTATATCACATAAAAAATAAAATGTAAGTCTAAAACAACAAAAATAACCCAAAAGTACTACTATACATATTTAATAATGGTTTCGCCAAAGGCAATTTTTAAAAAATTATAAAGTTTTGTTAAGCGTGATTTTGCATTTGTCAAAAATTTTTTTTCACAGACATTGTAGAAATATGAAAATTAATAGCATTAACAACAATTCTTTAAACAACTACAAAATTCAACAAAACAAAAATTTGCCTAAAACTCAGGCAAATTCTACTCCTATTAAAACAACACAACTACCCTCAATGAACGGATATTTTGCTTTTTTGGGCGGTTATAGTTTGGATTTGAAAGAAACTTACCAAAATTTAAAAGAAATTGACTATCCTCCACAAATCAAAGAAGGTATAGAAAAGGCTCTTGTAGAAAATCCCAAAAAAACCCTAAAAGACATCCACATGGAAAAGTACAAAGGCGTTTTGGACTGTTATTCATTGGATGAATTAAAAGAAAAATATCCTGAATTTAAAGAAGTCAAATCAGCATACGAAGTATTGGCAATGCCTGACAGTTTTGTTGGCAGATTTCAAAATGATGAATCAGAATTGTTTTCAACAGGCGAAGATTTGTCATTGCAATTGATAAAATTGTACTGGGGCGAAGGTTTGTCATTGGGTGATTTGTCTAATTATATAGAAAAAAATTCAACAAATCCGGAAACAAAAAATCTTTATTATGCAATGAGCAAAAAACTCAATATCCCAATTATGAGCAACAGATACGGGATAGTTTTGAAGTTTTCTGATAAAGAATACAATGAAAAATTCACAAAAATTCTATCTGAAAAAATACAAGAAGCTAAAGAAAGACGTTTCCAAGAAAAAACCGGCGAGCCTGTTTATATTCCAAAAGGTCCTTTGTCACAAGCTCATAGGCAACATATTTCTGAAGGGTTGAAAAAATACTATTCAGAAAATCCATCAAAAATATACGAAATGTCAGAAAGACAAAAGGCTTATTGGCAAGAAAATCCACAAGAAAAAGAAAGATTTTCAAATGTGTTGGATTTTGCATGGAACAAAACTCATGAAGGCAAAGCAGTCAAAAAAGAACTATCAAGATTTGCTCGAAAATTCAACAGAACAATTTCTGAAAAACAAATGTCTTTAACAGAACCCCTTTCAAAAGATGACAGAAACCTTCTCGCTGCTTTTTGGAAAGGCAATGACAGAAACAAAACAAAATTTTCTACAGCTATGGAAAAAGGCTACGCTTATCACACAAAAGCTGCTGATGAGTATTTTTCAGGCGTAAGTAGAGAAGGAAAAATATTTTTCACAATTATGCCTTCAGTGCTTGCAGAACAAATTTCTGAAATTGCAAAAACAAAAGGTTTAGATTTGACTCCTAATCAAATAAAACTGTCTTGTGTGGATTCTGACAGCGAAGAACACGGAAAGAAAATTATTGACCATTGGAAATTGGTTAACAATTTAATCGGAGAATTTGAAGACCAAAATCCGGAAGTTCCTGATAGATTGGCGAATGCTCGATTGTTTACTTTGGTTGATTTTAAAAGCAGGCTGGAACATGGCGGAAACGGTCTTCCAAAGAGTTTTAGGCAAAACAAAAAAAGTATAGACGAAATGAATAATATGCTTGATTTTGCATTTTCAAGTCTTCCTATATATGTAGTTGGCAATGATGGCAAGAAATACCCTTGCGTGGGCGTTACAAACGACAGAATGGAAACATTGTATCAATTCATCATGGAATATGCTCTGAAGAACAACAACATTGATATAAATGAATATTTGGAAAAAACAATAGACAAATACTACAGCGAACTCAGATCCTCAATCAGTGCTTGGGATTAGATATTTTTGCTCATTTTTTCAAGATATTTGCCATATCCGTTTTGTTTGTATTTTTTTGATATTTCAAACAGTTTTTCTTTAGAAATATAACCCATGCGGCAGGCAACTTCTTCTATAGAAGCTATTTTCATACCTGTATTTATTTCCATTGATTGGACAAAGTTTGCTGCTTGCAAAAGACTTTCGAATGTTCCTGTATCCAACCAAGCAAACCCTCTGCCTAATATTTCTACTTTTAAATTGTTTTTTTCTAAATAAATTTTGTTTAAATCAGTAATTTCTAATTCGCCACGTGCTGATGGTTTTAGGGTTTTTGCATATTCTACAACATTTTTGTCATAAAAATACAAACCCGTCACCGCATAGTTTGATTTTGGATTTTGCGGTTTTTCTTCGATTGAAACAGCTTTGTTATTGCTATCAAATTCCACAACGCCGAATCTTTCAGGGTCGTTTACCTGATAGCCAAAAACTGTTGCTCCTGTGGTTCTTTTTCCAACTTCTTTTAACATAGAAGAAAAACCGAAGCCGTGGAAAATATTGTCCCCCAATATCAACGCTACAGGCTCATTATTGATAAAATCTTGTGCTATTATGAAACTTTCTGCAATACCTTTTGGGACTTCTTGTATTGCATAAGAAAATTTCACTCCGATTTCAGAACCGTCCCCCAAAACTTGTTTGAAGTTCTCAATATCACGTCTGTTTGTGATGATTAGTATGTCTCTTATTCCGGCAAGCAACAATGTTGTAATGGGATAATAAATCATAGGTTTATCGTAGACCGGAAGTAATATTTTTGATATAGGCAACGAAGCAGGATACAATCTAGAACCATTTCCTGCAGCTAAAATGATACCTTTCATCTATTTTTCCTCTTTTGCCTCTTTTTCTGTTGATTCAGCCGGTTTGTTTTTCGCAGAAATTTTTTCTCTTACTTGCGTTTCGATTTTGTTTAAGATGTCTGGATTTTGCTCCAAAAATTCTTTCGCTTTTTCTCTGCCTTGTCCTAGTTTTTCATCATTATAACTAAACCAAGCACCTGCTTTTTTAATTATGTCAAAGTTTACTGCAACATCAATAATATTGCCTAATGCACAAATTCCTTTTCCATAAATAATATCAAACTCAGCCATTCTGAATGGTGGAGCTACTTTGTTTTTTACTACTTTTACTCTGACTCTGTTTCCTATATCTTCGTTGTCTTTGTTTTTGACACTGTCACAACGTCTGATATCCAAACGAACTGAAGAATAGTATTTTAGTGCATTTCCGCCTGTTGTTGTTTCAGGATTTCCAAACATTAAGCCGATTTTTTGTCTTAATTGGTTGATGAAAATTACAGTCGTGTTTGTTTTTGCAACAACTGCAGTCAATTTTCTCAATGCTTTTGACATTAAACGTGCTTGAAGCCCCATTTGTTGGTCTTCCATAGCTTTTTCGATTTCTGCTTTTGGAACAAGGGCTGCAACAGAATCGATTACAATAATATCGATAGCACCTGAGCGGACGAGTTCTTCTGTGATTTCTAGAGCTTGTTCACCTGTGTCCGGTTGAGAAATCAACAACTGGTCGACATCAACCCCTAGGTTTCTAGCGTATTCAGGGTCTAGAGCGTGTTCAGCATCAATGTATGCAGCGATACCGCCTTTTTTCTGTGCATTTGCAACGATATGCTGAGCAAGAGTTGTTTTACCTGAAGATTCGGGCCCATAAATCTCTATTATTCTGCCTCTTGGAACGCCACCTATACCTAGAGCAATATCTAGAGCTAAAGCACCAGTCGGAATACATTCGCAATCAACGCTTGTTTTATCGCCAAGACGCATGATTGAGCCTTTTCCGTAATCTTTTTCAATTTTGTCTAACGCCATTTTTAAGGCTTTGTTTTTGCCTTCTTGCAGTGCTTTTTCGTCTATTTCTTTTTCTGGCTTTTCTTTAGCGGCACACATAAAATTACTCCCCTTTTCGCTATTATTTCATTTTACAATAAAACCCAAAAAAGAGCAAAATGTTAAGATACTTCTAATTTTCGATAGTTTGATTTATAATTTTTAAAAAAAGGATGATTATGAAAACTCTTAAACTCAAAAATTTTGAAATAGGTGGAAATAAATTAACAATTTTAGCAGGGCCCTGTGCAACGGAATCGAGAGAAATTTCGTTTACGACTGCTAAAAAATTGAAACAGATTTGCGAAAAATTGGATATAAATTTTGTTTTCAAAACTTCATTTGACAAAGCGAATCGTTCTTCGCTCACTTCTTATCGAGGTTTGGGGATGGAAGAAGGATTGAATATTTTGGCTGATATAAAAAAAGAATTTGATTTGCCGATTGTAACAGATATTCACGAATCATCCCAAGCACAACCGACTTCAGAAGTCGCAGATATCATTCAAATTCCTGCTTTTTTGTGTCGCCAAACAGATTTGTTGGTTGCAGCAGCAAAAACAAATAAAATCGTAAACATTAAAAAAGGGCAGTTTTTATCTCCTTACCAAATGAAATCTATCGCTCAAAAAGTTATTGATTCCGGAAATGACAAGATTTTGATTACAGATAGAGGAACAACGTTTGGCTACAACAATCTTGTTGTCGATTTTCGTGGTGTGCAAATAATTCAAGATGAATTGAATTTCCCTTATGTTTTTGATGCGACTCATAGCGTCCAAATCCCCGGAGGTCATGGAACAAGTTCGGCAGGAGAAAGGAAATTTGTGCCATTGCTTGCAAAATCTGCTGTTGCAGCAGGTGCTAAGTGTTTGTTTTTCGAAGTTCATCCAGACCCTAAAAAAGCTCTCTGTGACGGGGATAATATGCTTCCATTAGACAACGTGGAAGAAGTTTTTGATATTTGCAACAAAATATTCAAATTAGTGAATGAAAAGAAATAAAAACGCAAATTATATTTTAAGGGATTATTTTTTAAAATAATCCCTTAAATAATTTTTACAGAGTACTTGCGTAATCTTTTAGAGATTGAATTATTCTTTCAAAAATTGATGCAATTTCTTTTTCTGATTTTTGACCTTTGCCGGATATTTTGTACATGCCTTCATCCATTGCTCTTTTGTTGCCATTTTCAATCATTGCTATTGCTTCTTCGACTTCTGCTTTTGGTATTTTTGCTTCTGATGTTATGCTTCCATTTTCAGGATTTATGGCTAATTGGTACGTATCTTTTTTTTCTTCATACTTGCCGCTTACTATTTTAATTCTTGCATCTTCTTTTGATGGGTCAACGACAACGTCTCTGCAGTAATGTTTATCATCATGATTAAGGCACAGCTCCATATTACCAGTTTTAGAAAAGTTACCAAAATCAATTGAATCACTGGTTTCATTTTTATAAAATATGTCCATACTATTACAACCATTCATTTTTTTTGTTGAGAGTTGTTCAGTTACATCATCAAAATAATGATCATTATAGCGTCTACTTATCTTTGTGCCATTGGGCAAAAATGTAGTATCCTCACTTCTCATTGAACCGCTACTACCATAATCACATGCCTTGATTATTCTTGTAGTACCATCTTCTTGGAATATTTCCCCTGTACACTTATAAAGATTATTTACAGTTCCTTGTGCTTTATATTTTGCAATTTTTTTACCATCAGGAGAAAATTCTAAAACATTATTGTGTAATGTTATTTCCCTATTGCGACTTATAGTTTTAGATATTTTTCCATTTGCATGGAAGATATCGCACTGTTCTTTTATTACTTTTCCATCTTTATCGTATTGTTGGATTAGAACGCCTTTTTCTCTGCCTACGTTTTCAGTCGGAACCCTGTACATTTTGAACCGTTTTCCATCAATAGTAGATTTTGTGATTAGCCCGTTTTCATAGTTAATCAAAATATCTTTTCCGGCTTTGTTTTTTGTTTGCATAGTTCCTGTAAACATTGAGCCATCAGGCAAAATAGCTTTACCTTTTTTAAGTTCAACACCTTCAATTTCATTGCCATTGCTAAAGAACTTTTTAGCTAAATTTATTGCTTCTTCACTATTTTCTTTTTCCAAAGGAGCTGACAATGTTGGTCCAGGAAGAGCCGGAGTTGGAGCTTTTTTAATTATTGAAGTTGAATCAGAAATAATTTTTTGAACTGAATCAGAAGTTTTTTGAGCTATTGGATTTTGTTCAGAAATAATTTTTGGATTTGAATCAGAAATATCTAAAACTGCTGGAACTGGAGTTTCTGAAATTGCCTTAGCTTTTGGAGCTGTTTCAGAAATATCTGCAGCTTTTGGAGTTACTTGAGCCTTTGGAGCTTTTAGAATTTTTGGTGTTTCCAGATTTTGTTCAGAAATAATTTTTGAAGTCGAATCAGAAAGAAGAGGATTTGAATCAGGAAGTTCTAAAACTACTGGAATTGGAGTTTCTGGAGTTGCTGGAGCTTTTGAAGCTGGCTGAGCCTTTGGAGTCGTTGGAGTTGGAGAGACAGGTGATTTTGGAAGAGTTTGTGGAGTTTCGGGAGCTTCAGGTGTCTTTTTAAAGACAGATGTTATATTATTCCACAATTTGTCTGCTTGGTTTTTTGCTTTGTCACCAAATACACCTTTTTTAGATAGGGCAAAACCGCCAACAACAGTTGCAACTACCCCTGCAGCAATAAGAGCAATTTTTATTGTTTTCTTTTTATTTTTCTTGCTCAATTCGACAGAATCTGCTTCTTGTTTTATATCAACTTTTGAACAATTGTTATTTTGCGTTGTTTGATTTACAGCAGGAGCTGTTTGGTTGGTGATTCTTGCTTGTAATAAGGGGCTAATTTGTTGTTGCATTATTTATACCTTTTTTAAAATTCTTTTATAATAAACAAAACAACTGAAAACAAAAAATTGCCATTTTCAAAAATTTTTAAATAAAAAACCGCCTTAACTAAATAAAGCGGTTTTTATTTTTTTCAATTTAAAATGATTAAAATTGGATTTGTGCCATTTCATCTAAAGAAGCAAAAACTTCGCTTGCACCACAATCTACAAACTGTACTTGTGCCGTTACTGCACTAGACAAATCAGACAACAAATACAAACCTGCTTTTCCTACTTCTTCAACATCCGGTGTACGTTTCAATGGAGCTTTCAAAGCGTTTGCTTTTAGCATTCTGTCGAAACCGCCAATACCTTTTGCAGCCATAGTTTTGATAGGTCCTGCAGATAAACAGTTGCATCTGATATTATATTTGCCCAAATCTGCTGCAATAAATCTCATAGAAGATTCAAGAGCTGCTTTTGCAACGCCCATAATGTTGTAGTTTGCAACAACTTTTGTTGCACCTAGATATGTAAGAGCAAGAATTGAACCGCCACCTGATTTTTCCATTTGTGGTTGAGCATATTTTGCAATAGTTACAAGAGAATAAGCACTAACATGCATTGCTGTATCCCAGCCTTCTCTTGTTACTGTATAAAAATCGCCTTGCAAATCTTCTTTGTTTGCAAATGCAACAGCATGAACTACAAAGTCCAATTTGTCGTATATTTTTGCATATTCTTCAAAAACTTTTTTAATGTCTTCGTCTTTTGTCACGTCACATTCGATACACATTTTTGCATTCATTGATTCTGCGATTGGACGAACTCTTTTTTCCATAACTTCTGAAGCATAAGTAAATGCAATTTCTGCACCTTGAGCGTGCAATTGTTCTGCGATTGCATTTGCTATACCGAATTTATTAGAAACGCCAAAGATAATACCTTTTTTGCCTGTCATTAACCCCATAAAATAACTCCTTTTTTTGATTATAGACTAATTATACATAAAAATTTTAAAAAAGTAAAAACAACTATTTTACTTTTGCTTTTTCTCTCAAATAACTTTCAATAAAACCATCTATTTCGCCGTTCATGACGCTTTCGACGTTTGCTGTTTCAAAACCTGTTCTGTGGTCTTTTACCATTTTGTATGGGTGAAAAACGTAGCTTCTTATTTGTGAGCCAAAATTCACATCCATAACAGAGCCTTTTAATTTTCCCATTTTTTCTTCGTATTCGGCTTGTTTTATTGCAAGAAGTTTTGATGCCAGCATTTGCATTGCTGTTTCTTTGTTTTGCAATTGAGAACGTTGTTGTTGACATTTTACAACTATACCCGATGGGATGTGTTTTATTCTGACAGCGGTTTCTACTTTGTTAACGTTTTGGCCACCTGCACCACCTGAACGCATTGTGTCGACTTCTAGGTCTTCTTGTCTGATTTCTATTTTGTCTTCAAAATTTTCAATAACAGGAGAAACCTCTAAAGAAGCAAAACTTGTCTGTCTTTTTCCGTTGGCATTAAAAGGTGAAATTCTAACAAGCCTATGCACGCCTTTTTCGGCTTTTGAATAGCCATAAGCATACATTCCTTCCAGTTTTATTGTTGCTGATTTTATTCCTGCTTCATCACCTTCTGATTTGTCTAATAGTTCTGTTTTGTAACCTTTTAGCTGTGCCCATCTCAAATACATTCTTAATAACATATCTGCCCAGTCTTGTGCATCTGTTCCGCCTGCACCTGCTGTTATTGTGAGAATAGCGTCGTTTTTGTCATATTCTCCATTGAGCATATTTTCGAGGTCGAATTTGTCGAATTCTTTTTCCAGATTTTTTAGATTGTCAAAACTTTCTTTGATTAAATTTTCGTCGCTCAATTCGAGTGCGACTTCTGTATCTTCTAACATACTTTGCCAAGAAGAAAGATTGTCTAATTTTGATTTTATTTCTTTTTGGGATTTCAAGAGTCTAGAAGACAATTCTGTATTTTGCCAGATGTTTTCTTGTTTTAGTTCTTCGTTAATTTTTGAAAGATTGTCAAAAAGCGAATCTTTATCAGATTGCTTTTCTATCGCCAAATATCTATCTTTTAGTGCAGATAGAAGTTGTTTTGTGTTTTCGATTAAAAAATTTTCTTCCATAGGGTCATTTTACTATAAAAATAATTTCAACTAAATGTACTACTATTTGTAGATGATTGAAAGAAAAAGAAAAAAATATATAATTCAACTATGTTAAAAATGACTTTAGAAATTTGGAACAATTTGCACAGTGCTATTAGGACTTGGATTGTTATTAGTACTTGTGGTGTTGTGTTGATGTACGGTGTAATGTTCTGCATGTAGTTTGTTAAGAAAAATTAATTTTTTTAGCAATAAATTTCCTTTATGTTTCTTTATTTAAGTATGGAAATATGGAATAATTACAAAGACTATCGCAAAAATAAGCCATCATACAGCGATTGGAAAGACGAACGCGATTTACAAGAAGCAAAACGTATTGCTTACCTAAAGAAAAACGGCATTGACCCAAAAGCCCAAAAAACAGACATCGAAAGAGCAAAAGCTGTTTTGAATGCAGTCGATGTTATGGATGAATATTCTCAAACAAAAGCTGAGAATATGGAATTTGCTGTGCAAGGTTTAACGCAAACTGCAACTTCGGTTTCCAGTATAGTGGGTGGCGGAATAGCATGTTTGAGTTTATTAAACAAAAATGTTATGAACGCTGTAGAATCGTTTTTAGATGCAAAAACGAAAAATCCAAAGTTATCTCCTCATCTTCTTGTTCCTGTAGCTTTGTTTTTAGCACCTGTTGTTGCAACTACTATTTTTATGAGTGCTTATAGTGCAAAACAAGAAACAAAAGCTTCCAGACTAGGTAGAGCAGAGGCTATGAAAACAAAACTCGATTCTGTAAAACAATTTGCGGTTTTGAATGATGAACAAGAAAAACAAGTAAATGAAAGAGCAAAAAATATAGATGTAACAGATAGAGAAATTAAAGAACAAAACCGAGTAAATAAAGGACTCGGAATAATAAATTCGCTAAAAAATATGCGTGATAATGACTTTGATAATATGAAAAATCTAATCGAAGTAAACAAACAATTTGAAAAAGAAGAACAAAATGTAAACGAAAACCAACCACTAACAGCTGAACAAATTGAAGAAGCAAAAAAAGATAAACAACTGGTTCAAAATTTGGTTGAAAAAATTGACATAGCGTCCCAAGATTATGCAGAAGATGTAGAACTTGCAACAGGTACTTTGCAAACAGTAGCAGGGGCTTCGAGTGGGGCTTTGGGTTTCCTTGTAAAATTTCTTTTGAGTAAAACTAAACTCGCTGCAAGCACATCCAATAAAATCTCAGCAGCAGTAGGTGTTATTGCTCTGGTTGGAATTGCCGGATGGGCCACGAAAATACAAAAAAATGCTTCTCGTGTTGCTCGTTTCAAAGTTAAACAAGACTTTTTAAATAATCCGGAAAAACTTATTTATGTAGATGACGAAAAAGCCAAAAACGAAACCGCTGTAAAAGTTGAAAAACAAAAGAAAAAAGGTTTCTTTGAAAATTTAAAAGAAATAGTTAAAAATAACAACGAATACAAACAATATCAAAAACAATACCAAAAAGAACAAATCCAAAAATCAAAAGCTCGTGAAGAAATAGAAATCACTCCTGAACAAGAAAAACGAGCAAAACAATTGCAAAACAATGTATTCAAAATGTTTAATAAAGTTGATGAAAAATCCCAAACTTATTCTGAATCAACAGAAGCATTGGGAGAAAGTGTAGTCGGGTTCATCGGGGCATTTGCAGGGTTGCCCGGTATGTTTGGCATTATAAAAAATGTGATGCAAATTGCTGACAATACTGCAACAGGAAAAACATACATAAAAGCAGTTATTTCTACTGCTCTTGCTATAATTCCGCCGGTTTTAATTAATATTTTGGTTACAAAAGAACAAAAATCCGCATCAAAAGTTGCTGATATGATGGCAATAAAAGAACTTGATGATTATAGGAATTTTGCCGATTATTCAAAAGACAATCAAACTTCTAAAACTCAAAATAAAGACAATATCAACCAAAGCAACAAAACCCAAACAACAACTTCTGCAAATCGTGTTGTAGATGAAATTTTGAAACGTCGCAATCAAAATAATACCCAAACAGCCAACCTCGTTGGCTAATTAAAAGTTTTTTTGTTGCATTTAACCTTTTAATATGAAAAAACATTTTATTATTTTAGGGTTAGGGCTTTTACTTGGGGGCAGTTTTGTATCTGCTGCTACTTATTATGATTATACTCCGTATTCACCATACAGAAGTACAATAAATCACTATAATTACCCAAATTACTACAGATACAATACGTACAATCCTTACAACAATTTCAATTACAACAGGTGCTATAGGTGCAATAGCTACAATCCTTATTATGCAGTGAGGACTGTAAATCCGTATTATTATAGACCATATTTCGATAATATGAACTATAGTAATGTTTCAAAATTGAAACAAAGACAAAGAATGAAAAAATTAAAAAGGAAACTAAAAAATCAAATATCGTGGTTTAACAACAAAAACAACGGTTCTTTGACAGGATACAGTCTTCCTGTGAACAAAAATATTTTAAATAATGACCCTTATCAACATATTCGTCCGATGACTCCTTCTCCTACTTGTAACACAGATTTGTGGAACAGTGGCAATGGAACAGGTGGAAAACACTCAGGAATCAATTCTAGAGGCAGTTTGAACGACAATAGACAAACAGGGGCGACATCCGGTGTTACGATAATTTATGATTAAATGACTTCGTGGTAAAATTGTCTTAAAAAAAGGATTTAAAAGACAATGAATACGAAAGACTCCAGATATCTCGCTCAACAAATCGTTGAAAATGCTCATATTTCTCTAGAAAATACTTTTAAAGAAATAGATAAAATTACAGAATACAACCAAAAAAAAGTTCTTGATGCGTTTTATAAAAACAAAATCGGAGAGGAACATTTCTACACTGTAACGGGTTACGGGCATGATGATATAGGTAGAGAAGCACTTGATAATGTCTATAAAGACGCATTCAAAACAGAAGCCGCTATTGTTAGACCGCATTTTGTTTCAGGTTCGCATACAATAGCTTGTGCATTGTTTGGGGTTTTGAGATATGGGGATAGGCTCGTATCTATTGCAGGAGAACCTTATGACACTATGCAACAAATTATAGGCTCAAGAAAAGAAGACGACTACGATACGAGTTTAATGGGACATGGTGTAAAATACTCAGAAGTTCCATTAAAATCTACAAATGAGGGCTTGAGAGTTGATATAGAAAATATAGAAAAATATCTTTTGCCTGATACGAAAATGGTCTTG
The DNA here is from genome assembly GCA_934692665.1 of uncultured Candidatus Melainabacteria bacterium. GTDB lineage: Bacteria > Cyanobacteriota > Vampirovibrionia > Gastranaerophilales > Gastranaerophilaceae > RUG14156. The sequence goes on from CAKUUG010000027.1 coordinate 23,410, forward strand.
ATTCAGCGCTCTAGAGGTTATTCACTTAGAAATCCATTAACAATTTCTGATATAGAAAAAATAATCAAAATTGTAAAAAGCAAAAATCCGCAAATCTGCTGTTTTGTTGACAATTGTTATGGTGAATTTGTCGAAACAAAAGAACCTACAGAAGTTGGGGCTGATTTGGTTGCAGGAAGTTTAATCAAAAATCCCGGAGGCGGCATTGTAGAGGCCGGAGGATACATTTTAGGTAAGAAAAAATATGTCGATATGGCAGCAAGAAGGCTCACAGCCCCAGGAATCGGTGCAGAAGGCGGAGCTATGCACAACCAAACAAGAACTATTTTGCAAGGCTTTTTTATGTCGCCTGATATTACTTCAAATGCTTATAAAGGTGCTATTTTGGGTGCAAAAGTGTTTGAAGATATGGGATTCAAGACTTTTCCATCTTCTTCAACAAAAAGGACTGATTTGATACAGACAATTTTATTTAACAATGAATCTGAACAACAAGCGTTTTGCCGTATGGTGCAGAGATATTCACCTGTTGAAAGTTATCTTACTCCTATTCCTGATACGGTTCCCGGATATGACTGCAATTTGTTGATGGCAGGAGGAAGTTTTATTGAAGGTTCTACGATAGAATTGTCTGCAGATGGGCCAACAAGAGAACCTTGGGCTATTTATATGCAAGGCGGTCTAAATTATTTTCATATAAAAATTGCACTCAAAGGTGTGGTCGAAGAGCTTTTGAAAAACAAAAACTAAGTATTAATTTTTGTAACATTTTGTTCTCTTTTATAGAAAAAACATTAAAGAAATAATGTCAAAATGCCGTAATAAATAACTAGGATAAACAATAAAGGACGAGCAAATGGGACAAAACTATAACCTGAATTCGACTTTTGGGATGAATGTTTCCTCTAGAAACACAAGGGTGAAACCCGAAAAAACCCAAAAAACAAACATCGAATCAACTATTGGTGATTTGCTTGACAACTTTGTTAGTTTTTCTCCGGAAACAGAAAAAGTCTACAATGGCGATGTAGAAAAACAAATAAATATGTACTCCAGACAAGCAATGATTGTCGGAATGAACCTCCGAAATGCAGAAGTTAAAAGGAATTTTGATGTAAATATATAAAAAATTTAAACGCCCGATTTTTTCGGGCGTTTCCGTTTGTGAATTATTTTTTGATTAATTAGTTTTAAGAATAAAAGTTTTTTATCATTATTTCTTTAAAATTGATGCCATTTTTGCATTGTCAAATGTTTCTATTTTTTTATTTTGACGATTTTTATTTTTATATAAAAATATTCCAATCCCACCCGCTACAGTGATTGTTGCTAATGTACTAAAAACAAATTTGTTGTTTTTTATTAATGTTTGTATTTTATTTAAAAACGTTTTTTGTTCTATTGCTATTGTTTCCGGTTTTATTTTATTTGTTGAAATAGTATCGCATGTACTAGCGATAGCGTTTTTTCGGACTGTTGGCTTAGGTGTTGGAACTTCATTTATAACCATTAGCTCTTGTTTTGTTTTATTTGTCGGAACAATTTTGTTTTTGGTTATAGTGACATCTTTTTGAATTATTGGACTAGGTAATAGAATTTCATCTGTTTTTGATATTTTTGTTTCAAGCATTATTTGTTTTGCTATTTCTTCAGGAGTTGTATCCGATAATGTTTTTGTTGATTCTTCAATAATTCTTGCTATTTCTTCTTTGTTTTTAACGGGATTTTTGTACAGTTTTTCTAATTCATTTATACCCATATTCGTTTTGTCGGAAAATTCATCAATACTTTTTTGAATGGCGTAAAAATAGCCTTGTCTTTCTATGAAGATTTTATCCAATTCACTTGTCAAAGGTTCTATTTGTTTTTGCATTTCAACAAGTTTGTTGGCATCTTCTCTTGTTACGTCTAATTTATCTAAAAAATACGTTTTATCTATTCTGCCCAGAGTAAAAGCAGGGTTAAGTTTTTCATCTGTATCGAGAGGATATAAAAGCATTGTATGGCAATCTTCTGCACAGCGTTGTGTAATTTCTTTCATATCTGAAACTGATGAAGGATCACATGTGTCATCTTGGAGTAATTTTTGTATATCTTGAACCTTGGCAATTGTATGTCTGCCTGTTTTTTTATATTTTTCTTTTGCAGTTCCATCTAGTGTTTCATATATAATACCAACAAGAGTGTCCTCGTCTTTTTTTCTGGATTTATATCTATAAAATCTATTTTAAAGCAAGATTCATAAGGATTATACCAATAGCCTTCTTTACCTTCAAGGTAAGTTTTTTTTCTTTCAGATTGCAGTTTCATATAATGAGGGAAAAAATCAAAAACATCTTGTGCCATTTTTTTGTCTTTTGACACTATTGCCATTCCGTTGTATTTGTCTACGCTTTGAGAAAATTCATATGCAAACTTCTCTACATTTTCCATCATATCATCAAGTATTTTCCAAACATGTCGCATTGGACCGTCTTTTTTAGTAAATTCTAGATATTTTTGATATACATCTGAGTATTTGCCATGGGTTAGAGGAGTACAATATTTTGAACGTATTTCATCGCTAATAATAGTGCTAACATCACGCATTTTATAGTTCATTAGTGTAGTTTCGTTGTGGATAAGAATATCACTTGCTTCTTTATAAGTTTTTGGTATAGCATTTTTTATAAATTCATCATTTCCGCAAAATGAAACTTTAGGCATGGTAAAATTGTTAGTTTTGGCGATTTTGTGATTGTAGTTTATTGTATTAATTTTTTGAATTTTCATATTAACCCTTACCATTAATTAGTATACTATATTCTTCTTTAAATTTTAAGATGCTTTCCGGTGTTATTC
>CAKUUG010000028.1 GCA_934692665.1 uncultured Candidatus Melainabacteria bacterium
TATTTATATAGCAAAATATTCAAAAACAACATTAGCTGAAAACAAAAACAAAATCGCCAAAAAAACAGCAACAACAGTCGGCAGTTTTTTTGTAAAAGGTTTGTCTTATGGCGTATCATTTGCTGAAGGCGTTAAAAATAATAAAGAGGACAACAGACTGGTTTCAGGCGTAAAAAAAGTCTATGATGATTCATTTTTGTCACTTGTTGAATATGGCCAAGAAATAACAATAAAAAAAGGTGATGTATTTTATTTGATTGTTAAAAAATACGACCCAAAATCATGATAAAAAAATAAAACCATTAGATATTTTTATGATAAAATAAACTTGTAAGAATTTAAAAAATAAGGAGTTAATTATGGCAAGAAGACCCATTATTGCAGGCAACTGGAAAATGAACAACAATAAAGCTCAAGCAAAAGAATTGGTTGAAGGTATCTTAAATGGAATTTCTCAACTAGATAAAAATAAAATGCCTGAAGTTATTATTGCACCTACATATACTGCTCTTTGGCAAGCACATGATTTAATCAAAAACGAACCAAAAATCGCACTTGCTGCACAAAACGTAAACCCTAACGTTTCAGGAGCATACACAGGTGAAGTTTCTCTTGATATGTTAGCAGATTTTAATGTTGAATTTGTTATTATAGGACACTCTGAACGTCGTCAAATGTTTAACGAAACAGATGAATTTATCAACGAAAAAGCAAAAGCAATTTTAGCAAAAGGCTTGATTCCTATCATTTGTTGCGGAGAAACTCTTGAACAACGTGAAAGCGGCGTAACAGATACTCATATCGCTTCTCAAATCACAAAAGCATTAAAAGATTTAACAGCAGAAGAAGTTGCAAAATCAGTAATTGCTTATGAACCAATTTGGGCCATTGGAACAGGAAAATCTTGTGACGCTGTTGAAGCAAACAGAACAATTGGTGAAATAAGAAAAGTTGTTGCAAAATTGTATTCTCAAGATGTTGCAGATAAAATCAGAATTTTATATGGCGGCTCAGTAAAACCATCAACAATTGTTGAACAAATGGCACAAAGCGAAATTGATGGCGGTTTAATCGGCGGAGCTTCTTTAAAAGCAGATAGCTTTGTTGAATTAATCAAAGGTGCAATGGCATAACAATCAACTAATTTGAATAAAAAAACAGACGTAATAATTACGTCTGTTTTTTGTATTAACATTTGTAACAAAAACGAAAGGTTTTCTAAAGTTTAAAACTAAAAATGTCGTAATAAAAAACATAAGGAAAGACAATAGGCAGGAACAGGGAAAATGAACGTTAGCTTAAACACAGCTTTATATAACGCACAGGGTGTTGATTTAGTAAATGTTGAAAAAACAGCAAACGACATTTTAAATCTCGCACAAAAACAAGAACCAAAAGTAAAAGCAATAGACTATTCAAAATTCAACAGAGCTACTTTAGGAATTGACTTGTATTCATCGAGAACAACACCTGAATTGCAAAAACAAATTTCTTTAAATCAAGCAGGATTGTATGCAAAAAGCATAGATGTTTCTGAATTAAATTCAAAAGCAGCAGCAAATCTATATTCAGCAGCAACAGTCCAAAAAAATGTTTCTCAAGCTCAATCTGTCGCAGGTAGCGATTTGCCACCTGTAAAAGTAATTGAAAAACCAACAAATTCTGTTAGTGTTTTTTCAATGGCAGATAGCAGTACAAACTCCCAAGGAGAAAATAACCCCTTCGCAAATACTAGCAAAAAATCAACAACACAAGATGAGAGAGCGAATTAGTATTAAAACAAAGTTTATACTTTTCCTTTCAATAACATCAAAGCTCCAAAATATTGGGGCATTTTTTTTGAAAAAATAGGCAAGAGTGCCAAATTCACTTCATTTTAAAAATAAAAAAAGGGTCGAAATATTTCGACCCACTGTATTGCCATCACCAGTTAGATTTTTTATTATACTAAATTATACTTTTGTTCTTAGTTTATTTATACTAAGCTCATTGCGATAGACGGAGCGGAATTCGCTTGTGCTAACAAAGATGTTGAAACTTGTTGCAGAATTGACGCTTGGGTATAGTTTGAAGATTCAGCAGCGATATCTGCGTCAACAATCAATGAATTTGCACTTTCTAAGTTTTCATATTGAGTTGTCAAACTTGACAATGCAGAATCCAGACGGTTTTCACAAGAACCAATAATAGACTTTCTAGATGCAATGTTATCTATTGCTTGGTCAATTGCAAGGATTGCTTTATCGAATTCACTTGCTTCACCTGTTGTACCATCATTCTTAACTAATTGTGGAGTGTTTCCGCCACCGGCGTTTGGATAAGTAACGTTATTTTGACCGTATTTAATATCAGCTTTTGAAGTTCCATTTACGATTTTCATTAAGCTAAAGCCTTTAACACCACTCATTGAAGAAAATTCAACAGATGCAAATACTGATTTGTCAGCAAAGATAACGTTGTCGTCACCTGCATTTGGACCAACTTGGAACGTTGCACCTAGACCACCAATACCCTCTGTTTGGTTTTGAGCCGCAATTTTTCCATTGTTGAACAGATAAGATAAAGAAAATTTAGAAGAATAAGATACCCTGTTTATTTCTTCAATACGTTCTTGCACCTCATCATCCATTGCTTGTACTTCTTCTTTTGAATAAGTACCGTTCTTTGCTTGAAGAGTCAAATCTCTGATTCTTGATAAGTTGTCAGAAACAATATCCAAGTCGCCTTCTGTTGTAGATAACAGTGAATTTGCGTTTTGAATGTTGTTTTGTGCAATTTGGTTACCGTTTAATTGAACCTTCATTCTGCCAGAAATTACACAACCTGCTGCGTTGTCTTTCGCCGATTTTACTTTCAAGCCGCTAGACATTCTCTCCATTGTTTTTGAAAGTTTGTTTGTTGCACTTGTTAAACAATTTTGAATTTTGGTTGATGCTACGTTAGCATTAATTACTACGCTCATGACAATACTCCTTTAACTAATAAGCAATACATTCCGTTGAATTGCTTTAACTCTATACCGGTGGTTAAATAAAAAGACTAAATTGGCAATACTTTTTTTCTAACCTTTTGTCTTCTGGGCTTTCCCCTTTGACATAGTCATAGTAACGCTTTTAAGCATTGAAAAGAATTATAACAAAGTAAGAAGTTTACCTAACCAAAGTATGATTTTTTTGATAAAATATTTGTTAGGGAGATTTGAAATTTTATGGCATTTAAGGTACCGGCAAAAACAAATGCAGCTCCAATAAAGCATATTCCACCCCATAGCTTGGAAGCAGAGACAGCAGTTTTAGGTTCAATATTAATAAATTCAGATAGTATAAACAAAGTTGTTGAGATTTTGGAGCCGGATGACTTTTATTCTCCAAAAAACAGGCTCATCTACGAAGCAGCTTTCACATTAAACAGCCAAAACAAACCGGTTGATGGCGTTTCTTTGACTGATTATTTTAAATCAAGAAACAAACTGGATGAAATAGGTGTGGAATATTTGGGAGAATTGTGCTTAGATACGGTTTTGTCTTCTAATGTTGAGTATTATGCTCAAATAATTAAAGAAAATTCTCTAAAAAGAAAGCTTGTAAATGCAGGTTCTACAATAATCGAGGAAGTATTCAAAAATCCCGAAGCAGAAGTGTCTTTGGAGATTGCAGAAAAAACAATATTCGAAATCGCACAAAAAAAATCGACACAAGATGTCCAGTTAATTTCTTCTTTATTAATTGAAACAGTAGAACAATTGGAATTCAGGTTCAACAACAAAGGTACTTGCACGGGTCTTCCGAGCGGATATTATGATTTGGATGCTATGCTTGCCGGTTTTCAAAAGTCGGATTTGATTATTTTGGCTGCCCGTCCCTCTATGGGAAAAACAGCTTTTGCACTAAATATTGCTCAAAATATCGGCATTGAGCAAAAAATTCCCGTTTTAATATTTTCATTGGAAATGGCAGCCTCACAATTAACCAATCGTATTTTATGTTCAGAAGCAGAAATTGATGCCCAAAAAGCAAGAACGGGAGAATTAAACGCTTCAGAATGGGAAAAAATAGCAGACGTTATGAACAGACTCCACGAAGCACCTATTCTGATTGATGATTCATCAGGTGTAACACTGTCTGACATCAGAGCAAAAGCAAGAAGAATCAAAACAAAGTATCCTGATTTAGGGATTATTATTATAGATTACCTGCAATTGATTGAAGACAAATCAACACTAGACAGAAACCAAGCAATATCAGGCATTTCCAGAGGTTTGAAGTCTTTGGCTCGTGAATTGGGAGTTCCTATTATTGCACTTTCACAATTGTCACGTAAAGTAGAAGACAGACAAGACAAAGTTCCCATGATGTCAGACCTTAGAGAATCCGGTGCAATAGAACAAGATGCAGATGTTATAATGTTTGTACATAGACCGGAATATTATGACAAAGAAAATCCAGAATTAAAAAACAAAGCACAAATTATCATCGCAAAACAACGTAATGGCCCTGTCGGGGATGTTAATTTGTTGTATTTTGGTTCAACAACAAAATTTAAAAACAAAATGAAACCTGTCGTAGATATGTAAAAGAGGGATTTATGGAAAAAAAATTTCAAGATTTAGCAATAGAAAACTTTAAAAGCGGACTATCCTGTTCGGAATCAATTGCAAAAGCAGCTTGCGATTTGGGTTTGGCAGATGAAAATTTTGTCAATATCGCAACCAGTTTTTCTGCCGGCATGTCATCAAAATGTCTTTGCGGGGCAGTTGCAGGTTCACAAATGGTATTGGGGCTTCTTTTTGGAAAATACAAAGATAATACTGCAAGAGTGAAAGCAAAAGAATTTTATGACAAATTTGTAGAAAAACACAAAGTAACTTGTTGCAAAATTTTGACAAAAGATTTTAAAGACTTTCATTCACCGGAAAGAAAAAATCACTGCGTAAATATGGTTGAATTTTGCGCAAAAACACTGGATGAAATGCTTGAAAATGCAAAAGAAAAAGCATAAAACAGATTTTATACTACTTTTGTAGGAATAATTTGATTTTTCTTCAACTTAAAGTCATAATGTAAATATCAAAAGATTTACTACTTGGTTTTATATGGGGAAAAATGTTTTACGCAAATAATTTAAAAAAAGAAAACTACACTTGTCAAACGAACGGTTCTGTATCAGATTCAATTACACAAAATTGGACACTTTCGGCATTAGAATGTTACAAACTAAATTCTGATTGCACAAAATGTCCAATTGCAAAAGCAAACTATTCGTTCAAATGTCAAATGAAGAAAATCGTTGATATGCTATTAAAAACAAAAGGTTTGCCAAATGAAAAAGCAATAATTAATTCCAGCACCAACCAAAATAGTGTTGCTTAGTTGTTTTTGCCGTTAATGTCGTCTTTTATCATTTCTGAAAACTTTTGTTTAAAAAAGGCATTAAATTTTTCTTTTCTTTCTTTTTCTGTCTTATACTCGCTTCTGATTTTCAGCAATTCACCACTATTCAAAAATATTCCGCCACAGCTGTAGCATTCATCGATTTCTGTATTTTTGTTAATGTCTGTATAGTTTTTTACCATTACTGCATTACAGAATGGGCAGTTGATTTGCTTGTTTTGCTTAGAATTTGGGTATTCTTTATCTTTTATTGCATCTAAAATAAAATCAATATTTTCACTTTCTTCATCAAATTTTTTCAATTCTCGATTATCAAAAAACATTCCACCGCAACCATCAACACATATATCTACTGCAAGATTGTTTTCTTTTGAAAATATTTTTTTCATTTCTTTTCCACAAACAGGGCATATTAAAATTTCTTTTGTATCATGCATATTTTTATCCTTCATTTAATGTTTGTTTTACAGTTGCGACAAAATTGTTTATGTCTATTGGTTTTGTCAAATAATTTTTAACATTGTATTTTTTTGCTCTCATTTTGTCAATATCCATTGCACAAGCACTTACTATAATTACGTTTGGCACATTTATTTTTTCTTGTTGCAATTTTTCAAGCATAGAAAAACCATCCAGTTTCGGAAGTTGAATATCTAAAATAATCAAATCATAGAAATTTGTTTTTATTTTTTCGTAAGCCAAAAGTCCATCTTTTGCAATATCGACATCGAATTTTTGATATTTCAATATATCAACAAACAATTTCATATTTAGCTCATTATCTTCTACGACGAGAATTTTTTTCATACAATTATATTTTTAAACTCCATTGTAAACGTAGTACCTTTATTGAGCTCTGAAACAAGAGAAATCTTTCCGTTGTGCAACTTCACAAGCTCTTTTGTAATTGTTAAGCCCAAACCTGTTGAATTTTTTGTATAGACATTATTTAGGTGAACGAATTTTTTAAATATTTTTGAATGATTTTTCTTTTCGATACCAATACCGTTATCTTGAACTTTTAAGATGTAGGTTTTGTTTTCTTGTTTTGAAGTTACAATTATTTTCCCTTCATTATTGGTAAATTTTATTGCATTTGATAACAAATTAAACAAAATTTGTTGAAATTTTTGATAATCTGCTTTTATCAAGCCGCAAAAATCATTCTCAAAAACAATTTCAATTTTTTTGTTTTTGTACAAAGGCTCTAATATATTTATAACTTCTTGAATTACTTGTTCAGGACTCATCTCTATTGGCATAAATTTCATAACATGGGCTTCCAGCTTCGAAATATCAAGTATTTCATTTATCATCCCCAAAAGATGAAGTCCTGAAATTTGGATATCTTTAATGTATTCTGATTGTTTTTCATTTAATTCGCCAAAAATTTTGGAATCCAATGCCTGTGAAAAACCAATAATAGCATTCAATGGCGTCCTTAAATCGTGGGAAATGTTTGCTAAAAAAAGATTTTTTGTCTTGTCTAGCTCTTGCAATTTTTTGTGTTGTTTTTTAATTACTTCATAAGCATTTTGTTTTTCAATTATTGCTTCTTGAAGAGCTTTCAGTTGGAGTTTAAAAACGTCTTGAAGTTCATAATCTTTTACTTTGTAGCTAATTATATTTACGATAGAAACAAAAGATTCAAAAATTTCTTTTGATATTTCTTCGTTTATACTTAAAACTAAAAACCCAAAAACCGAATTTTTAATTGCAAGTTTTTTTATGACTGTATTTTCGTTTAAAAATTCATCTTGTTTTGTTTTTAAAGTTATAGAATCGCTATCTGAATTCAAAAAACTCTTGAGTTCAGATAAATTAATCTTGCAATTTTTTATCTTCTTTTGGTTTTTGATGCCGGCTTTAAAAGAATAAGAAGTATTTTCCAAAAAGTAAATTGCAAGCAAAGACTCTTTGTATAACGAAGAAACCTTCATTAATACAGAATCATAAAAATTAATCTCATTGATATCTGCATCGTTGATTATTTCATTAATTAAATTTATACTTTTAAATAAAAAATTGCTCATAATGAAATTCTAAGCAATTTTAAACAATAATGCAAATTCTTAACAATTAATTCATTTCAAATATATAACCGCCTTTTGTAGCGTTTTGAAGAATATCTTTGTTAATTTTTGTTCTGAGATTTTTTATGTATTTGTATACATAATCACAAGGCAAATCCAAAATCACTGCCAAATCTCTAGCGTATACAATTTTTCCTTTATTTTTTATGAAGTGATTTAAAACCAAATCTTCTCTTTCGGTTAAATGTTTTTTGAAAGGTAATTTTGATTTTATAGCTTTTATTGAAGAAAGATTTTGTGCTTCTTCCAAATCTTTTTGCATATCGATAGATTTTTTTGCAACTTTCAAAGGAGGGTTGATATTTGTTTCTCTTGTTGAATATAGTCTTTTTTCATTTTGCATCACTATATCAATAATATCGCTCGTTTTTTTATCTTCTTCCAAAACTTTTCCAAGTTTTTTTGCATATTCTTCAAGAGTAATTTTTTCTAAAGAGCTTCTCCATTGTCTGATTTCTTCTTTACTAAGATATTGGCTCATTGAATTCCCCCATAAATTATCTTCGTTTCCTTCAATATTTTTGTTATATCACAAGTTATAGCTAAAATCAGCAAATATTGCATAACGTAAATTTTTTTTAAAATCGTTAACATTGGCGTTTTTTCTATTGACAAAAGAAACCCCTCGCAAATCAAAGTGTTTCCGGTAATTATTTCAATTGTCTTTTAAAATTCCATCTTGCAATAATCAGAGTAGAAACCCCAATCATTATGAGAGGAATAAGATTTTCAAATACAGTTAGAGGATTCATATTTTTCAAATATATTCCTTTAATAATAAGCATATAATATCTAATCGGATTAAATAAACTTATATATTGAAAAACAAGGGGCATATCTTCTATAGGAGAAACAAAACCGGAGAGTAAAACCGCAGGCATTTGAAAAGCAAAAACGCCCAAAATCGCCTGTTGTTGAGTATAAGAAATTGCAGAAATAAACAAGCCTACACCAATAATCGAAAACAAAGAAACAAACGTTGCAATCAAGTACAACAAAATTGAACCCACAAAAGGAATTTTAAACAATAAAACAATAATTAATGTAATAACCAAACTCAATACAAAAGCAACAATAATAGGTGGTATTAGTTTTCCAAATAATATTTCATCAATAGAAAACGGACTAACCAAAAGCTGGTCAAACGTTCCCATTTCTCTTTCTCTTGCGATAGACAATGCAGACAACAACAAACTCAACACGAGAGCCAGCATTACAATCATACTCACTGTCAAAAACCACTTGTATTCAATATTTTGGTTATACCAATTTCTCGTAACAACTGAAATTTTTGGTTTTTTAATATTAAATTTTTTTTCAAGTTCCGAATTGTAATCATTGATTATTGTGCTTGCATAACCGGAAGCTAAAGAAGCCGAATTTGTTTGTCTTCCGTCTGCAATAATCAAAACTTCTGCAGTGGATTTTGAATTGATTTTTTTTGAAAAATCATTTTGAATTATTAAACCAAGCTGAGAATTTTTTAGGTCTATATCGTGTTTCAATTCTTTTGGGTTTTTTGCAAATTTTATTTTATTAAACCAATTTGAATTATAAAATCTCGAAACAAGTTCTCTGGAATAGTAGCTATTGTCATAATTCAAAACAATCATATCTATGTTTTTTACTTCTAAAGTTAGTGCTTGAGCAAAAATAAAAAGTTGAATTATCGGAGGAAAAATAACCAAAGCTCTATTTCTAGGGTCTTTAAAGATAGATAAAAATTCTTTTTTAATTAGTGCAAATAGTCTTGTTATTCTGTTTTTCTGCATTTTTCTAACCTTAAATTAATATTGAAATACACAACAAAAAACAACATCATCCCCAAACTCAAAAGAAAAATAGAATTAATTAAAATTATTTTAAAAATACTACCGGCCATAAATTCACTCTGAATAAAAGTAATAAAATACCGAGGGGGCAATATTGATGTTATATATTGAAAAATTTTAGGCATAGAATTAATCGGATAAATAAGCCCCGACATCATTAATGCAGGCAAAAGTCCAAAAGAAAGTGACATTTGTGATGATGAAAACTGTTCTTTGAAACTTGAGCTGATAGTTAGCCCTACACCTAAACAACAAAAAAGATACAATCCCCCAACAAAAAGCAATACAAAAATATTTCCCCGAAAAGGTATTTGAAAAATATAAATACAAACAAAAATATTAAAAACAAACGACAAGAATCCCAAAACAAAGTAAGGTATGTATTTCGACAATACAAAATCAACTTTTTTAATATTAGTACTAAAAAGCCCTTCTATCGTACCTCTTTCCCATTCTCTCGATATGACAAGTGCAGTTAACAGCATTCCGATTAAATTCATTGTGATTGCAAGTGACCCCGGTAAAATAAAATAATGGGAATTTATATCTTGATTATACCAAAAACGAACTACAGGCTGAACCATTGGTTGTTTTAGTTTGTATTTAAAGTCTGAAATATTTAACCAATTTGAAACAATTTCTGTTGTGTAATTTGTTACATAATTTGCAAGATTTGCTTCAGACCCGTCAGCCAAAACAAGTATTTGAGCTTCGTTTTCTTTTTCCAAATTTGTTATAAAATCATTCGGAATAATAATTCCACCTTTTAATTTTGAATTTTTTATTTTTTCATACATTTTTTCTTTATTAAAAAAATATTCAGTCTTTACATATTTACTTTTGTCAAAAGAAGAAACCAAAGTAGAAAGTTTTGGATTGATATCGTCGTTTTTTATCCCCAAGGTAATATTTACCGTGTCCAAATTTACACCATATCTATACAAAATCAAAATCACGATAGGCAAAATAAATGCAATCAGAATAGAAGAAAAATCTCTGATTATTTGATAAAATTCTTTTTGTATCAATGCAAAACATATTTTCATATTTGTCATTATTTTTGCCTTGCTTTTTTTATCATTTCTATAAACGCTTCTTGCATTGTTTTTGTGTTTGCTTTTTTGATTATTTCTGAAGGTTTATCCAGTGCTATAATCTCCCCGTTGTAAAAAAGTGAAATATTGTCACAGAATCTTGCTTCATCCATAAAATGTGTTGTAACTAAAACGCTCACTCCGATATCAGATAGAGATTTTATATGGTTCCAAAATTCTTTTCTTTGAATTATATCAACACCTGATGTTGCCTCGTCCAAAAACAAAACAGGCGGCTCATGGATTAATGCACAAGCTAAAGATAGTCTTTGTTTAAAACCCAGAGGCAAAAATGAAGAAATTGTATTTCTATATTCATATAATTCAAAAATCTCAAGCATTCTTTTGATTTTTTCTTGCTTACTTTTTCCGCTTAAGCCATAAGCACCTGCAAAAAAATTCAAATTATCCAAAACCGTAAGGCGAGAATAAAGCGAAAATTTTTGTGCCATATATCCGATATAACTTCTTGCCAAAGTTGATTCTTTTTCGACGTCTTTTCCCATAATATAGCCTTTTCCGGATGTTGGTTTAATCAAAGCACACATCATTTGAAACGTTGTTGATTTTCCGGCACCATTTGGTCCTAATAAACCAAAAATCTCTCCACGTTTTATGCAAAAAGAATTGTTTTTTACTGCCCAAAAATCACCGAATTTTTTTGACAATCTGTCTGCAACAACAACACATTTTTCATCGTGTTCAACAATATGATAATTTTTTGCAATCAAAGAAGGATGTTCAACATATCCTCCCATTAATTCAGTCACTTTTTGTTCAAAAATTTCATAGTCGCTACCTAAGTTTTTTGTATCTCCGCTAAATATTATTTTTCCTTTATCCAAAACTATACTAAAATCAAAATTATACGCTTCATCTAAATAAGAACTCGACCAAATTACGCTGGTTTCATCGTTTTTCATATTTTTAACCAAATCAAGTAACTCGAGTCTGCTTAATGGATCAACTCCAACGGATGGTTCATCCAATACTAAAAGTTTTGGTTTACCTAAAAGTGCACAAGCAAGCCCCAGCTTTTGTTTCATTCCTCCGGACAAGTCTTTTGCAAGACGATTTTTAAATGGTTTTAAAGTGGTAAAATCCAATAATTTTTCAAAATCATCTTTTGCATTTTTCAATTTTGAATACAAATTCAAGTTTTCAATTACGGTTAAATCTTCATACAAACCAAATTTTTGCGGCATATAGCCGGTGTATTGAAGTATTTGTGATTTTTGGTTTGATGGATTAAATCCGAGAGTAGATATTTTTCCGCTATCGCAACATAACAACCCTATAATAAGTCTCAAAAGTGTCGTTTTACCTGAACCATCAGCACCCAAAAGTGCGACTGTTACGCCTTTTTTGAGCGAAAAATTAATATCTTTGAGAACTTTTGTAGTGTTAAATTTTTTTTCTAAATTTTCTATTTTTACAAAATCATTCATCACAAAGCCTTATTTGAACAGTTACAGGCATTCCTTGTCTCAAAAAATCATCGATGTTGTCTATGTATATTCTCAATCTATACATTAAATCAACTCTCAAATCTTTTGTTTGCACTGTTTTTGGGCTAAATTCCGCAACGGGCGAAATATATCCTATTTTTCCTTTATAAGTTTTCTTTTTACCTGTTTTAACATCAATCGTGTCTGTTAATATATCAGCTTCCATCCCAAATTTTATATTCCCCAGGTCTTTTTCATTTACATAAGTCCTAACCCACATGGGATGAAAAAGATTTAAGACATAAATTATTTGTCCTGCTTGTATTCTTGCACCTTTTTCTTGTGCACGTGTAGAAATAATTCCATCTTGCGGAGCATAAAGACGAGTGTAGTCCAGTTGGTTTTTTGCGTATTCTTTTTCTGCCTTATCTTGTTTTAATTTTGCTTCGTAAAAATTTTTGTTATTTAAAAGAGTCGTACATTCTTCTTTTGATACAATTTCATCTTTGCACAATGGAATATTTCTTTCATATTTTGAGATATTTTCTATTGCATTTGAATGAGTCGTTTTTTCTTGGTAAAGTGCTTTTTTATAGTTTGCTCTATAATCTCTATCATCCAAAATTGCAATCAAATCGCCTTTTTTTACATAGTCGCCTTCTTCCATTAAAACTTCTTTTATAACCCCATCGATTTGAAACGACAAATCAACCTGTCTTATTTCAATGTTTCCGTAACTTTCAATGATATTTTTGTTATTTTTATTTAGAAAAAAGAACGCTGCAGCAAAAACAAGAATGCAAACGATTAAAATAGAGAACATTATCAATATTTTTTTCATAATTCACCACCAAGAGCTTTGTACAAAGTTACATAATCCATCAATCTGGTAGCTTTTGAACTTGCCCAAAGTTGTTTTGAATTGTCCAGAATGGCTTTTTCATCTAAATATTCAAATTTCGATATTGTTCCTTGTGTAAATTTTTTTCTTGAAAAATTGTAGTTTACATCTTGGAGATTTAATTTATATAAAGTGGTTTTTTCATTTTTTGAATCCTGTTTTATTATGTTTAGGGCGTTATTTATTTCTTTTATCGCATTAAGGTCTGCTTGTTTGTATTGTTCAAAAAGTTCTTGAAAGCGAGCTTTTTTGATTTTTAGATTTGCAATTTTGTAACCGCCTTTGAAAATGTCTTGTGTCAAACCTGCAATCAAAAGTGCAAAAGCACTATCCCAAGAAAAAAAATTTCCACCTGTTGCAGTATCCATACTGTACAAACCATTGATATTAAAGCTGGGGAAGAAATCTTTTTTTGCAATTGTTATGTCAATTTTTGCACTTTTTAATTTATTTTCAATTTCTATCAAATCCGGACGATTATAAATCAAATCAGAATTTATTATCTCTGGAATATTTTCTGTATATTCAATTTCTTCTATTTTTCCACGCTTTATATCACTTATACAATCAGGACTTTTCCCGATTAGAGAGCTGAAATTGTACAGCATTGTTTTTTGATTTTTTATCAATGTATCATAGTATATTTGTTCATTTTGGATTTTTTTTCTATATTCATTCAATTCAACCAAATCAATAACGCCATTTTTGTATTTTTTATTTGTTAAATCAAGATTTTTTGTTTTATTTTTTAAAATTTCTATTTGAGTTTTAATCAAATAATCTGTTAACAAAATATTAAAATAAGCACTTGCAACATCTGATAATAAAGAAATATAAGTTGATTTTTGGTTTGCTAATTGTGCTTTAAAGAGTTTTTCTTTTGATTTTGTTTTGTCGTGACTTTTGAATAAAAAATCTGGCTCATAATTTACCCTAAAAGGCAAAATATAAGCATTCGGACGAACAAAAAAGAAGTCACCTGTATCAGTTGTTGGAAAATGAGCACCCAAATAAGCACTCCCTACTGACAATTCCGGCAATTCTTTTGAAAATTGAGTTTTTATTTCATTGCGATATTGTTCAACTTTGTAATTTGCTTCTTTTAAGTTGTGGTTGTTTTCCAGAGTTTCCAGAATATATTTAAGCAAATATTCGTCATTAAATTTTTTAAAAAAATCAATGTTTACATTGTTTGCAAAAGAAACGTTTATAAAAAATATATTTGCAATCAAAATCAAAATAAAGAATTTTTTCATATAAAAATTTTTTATCATTTTAATTTGGAATTAAATTAGATAATCAGGCTAAACCATTTTAATGAAAAATGTTACAAAATTTTAAGATTATGTTATAATGGATATATGGGGTGGAACATACACATAATAATATGGATTTTGTAATTTAAAAGGAATTAATTTATGTCAGCTACAATAACAGGTTTGGGTTCAGGTTTTGATATCGACGGATGGGTCACTTCGCTTGTAAGTGCAAAAAAAGAATCAACCGTCACACCATTAGAAACAAAATTAACAACCCTAAATAACAAAAGTTCGGCAGTTTCCGGACTAAAATCAAAATGCAGCACATTGTTAACTGCTTTGCAAACTTTCACAAAAACCATGTATGATTCAACTTCAGATATGTGGGCAAATACTTCTATCACTTCTTCAGATTCTGCTTATGCAACAGCAACATCAAAAGGTAACGTTGCAGCTGCTTCAGTTGATTTAAAAATTGAACAAATAGCAACTTCAACAAAAGCAACAAGCAATAAGAGTTTGGGTATAGTAAGTAGCAGCGATGTTAAAAACACTAAATTTACAAGCCTTGCAAACGGACAAGCAAAAGAAGGCGATTTTTCTATGTTTGTTGATGGCAAGGAGTACAAAGTCACAATTGATGCAGATGACACAGTCAAAGATGTAATGAACAAAATATACGATGCGACCAATGGTAAAGTACAAGCAAGCGTCAACAGTAACGGATATTTTTCTCTAGAAACATACAAAAGAAGTTATGGCGGCTGGAGAGTTGACGAAAGTGCTAATCTATCATTGGGTACTAGTGCAGATACATCAAATTTTGCCTCAGCCCTAAAAATGACCGACAAAGTCGGAACTCACGGATACAAGAGTGCTTATGCCATTTCAACCATATCAACAAATGCTTCAATATCTTCTGATGAATCAGGTTTAAGAGGCGTAAAATTCTACGATGAAAATGGACAAGAAGCATCATCAGGCACAATTACAATCAATGGTGTAGATTTTAATATAGATCAAAACACTTCACTAAATGATTTAATTGCAAAAATAAACGGAAATTCTGATGCTAATGTCCAAGCAAGTTACGATTCTTTAACAAATAAATTAATTTTAACTTCTTCAGAAACTGGCGAAAACAATATTAGTTTGTCTGAAACAGGAACAAATTTGTTAAATGTTTTAGGTTTAACAGAAATCAAAAGCAACGGAGATGAAGTTCTTGCATCAAATTCACAAGAATTGGGTAAAAATGCAATTCTTTATGTAAACGGCAACAAAGTTATTTCTACTTCAAACACAATCACAGGTGAATCATCAGGTATATCTAACCTATCTGTCACAATAAAAAAACCAACAAGTGATTACACTAGTGATTCTAATGACCCTACTTCTGTGACATTGGATATTGAACCCGATTATTCGGCAGTTGAAACTGCATTAAACACTTTTGTTACTGCATACAATGATGTAATTAGCACAATCAAAACAACTACAACATCGAGCGGAACAATCGGAAGCGATTCTACATTGCGTAATTTTGCTTCAACATTAAAAAGTATCGTATCCGGTGCAAATGAAAATGATGGTGCATACAAAATACTTTCACAAATCGGTATTTCAACTTCTACCACAGATATTTCAAATCTTTCAATCGATAGTACAAAATTAAAAGAAGCTCTTAAAGAAAATACTTATTCTGTTAAACAATTGTTGTCTGATGGCTACACTGCACAAGCAGATACAGGCATATTTGACCAAATGGCAGAAGCTTTAAATACTATTTTGGATAGTGAAAAAGGATATTTCTCATCTTTTTCAGATTCAATAGATACTCAAATATCAAACTTAAATAGCAAAATAGAAACAGCAAACAAGAGATTGACAACTTACCAAACCCAAATAAAAAACAAATTCAATAAAATGGATTCAACTCTCGCTTCTTTGTCATCTCAACTAAGCACATTCCAATCATACTTTAGCTAAAAAGTTAAGATATTTTTCCTGCCAACTGTCCACAGGCAGCATCTATATCCGCTCCACGTTCCAAGCGGATAGTAACTTTTTTGCCTGATGATTCCATAAGATATTTAAATTTCATCATAGATTTTTTGTCCGGTTTTTTGAAGTCGTTGCTAGATACCGGATTGTAGGGAATGAGATTTATGTTGCATTTAATGTCTTTTAAAAACTCAATCAATTCTTTTGCACACTGAATTGTGTCGTTTAATCCACCAATCAAAATATATTCTATCGTAATTCTATCTTTTGTTGCGTTATTAAAATCTTGCAGTGCCTTTTTGAGTTCTTGTATATTGTATTTTTTTTCTATCGGCATTATTTTTTCACGAATTTCATGATTTGGTGCGTGCAATGAAATAGCAAGAGTCGGTGTAAGTTCGTTTTTTGCCAATTCATAGATTTTTGGAACTATGCCCGATGTTGACAAAGTCATTCTTCTTATTGAAATTTGCAAATTTTTGTTAATCAAAACAAATGCTCTTTTAATATTTTCAAAATTATCCAAAGGCTCACCTTGTCCCATAAAAACAACATTTGTAATTTTTAGGCCTGTGTCTTGTTGAGCTAAAAGAATTTGCGAAACAATTTCAGAAGCATCCAGATTTCTTTTAAAACCATTGTGACCTGTTGCACAAAACTTGCAACCCATCTTGCACCCAACTTGGCAAGAAACACACATAGAAAGATTGGAGCGATTATCAAATCTCATCAAAACAGTTTCAGCACACAGTCCGTCTGAAAATTCTATCAAATATTTTATTGTGCCATCAGAAGAAATCTGGCGAGTTTTTATTTTACAGTCCAGAATTTCACAATTTTGTTTAAGATATTCACGAAATTCTTTTTTAACATCTGTCATATCGTCGAATGACTTTGCATTTTTTGCCCAAATCCAAGAAAAAATCTGATTTGCACGAAATTTCTTTTCGCCGATTGACTCTATGTAATTTTGCAATTCTTCTAAAGAATATTTTGATAAAATTTGTTTCATATTAATATTTTAGCAAAAAATTTTATTTTTTTGAATTATACTATAAATTATGCTTAATTCTGAAATAGAAAAAGAACTTTCTAAATGTTCAAGATGTGCATTATGTCTTGAAAAATGCCCGATTTATGATATTAAAAAAGATGAAAACAATACATCCAGAGGACTCATTTGCAAACTTTTAGGTTTTAAAAAAGGCATTTTATCTGAAAAAGAAATCAAAAAAGACTTAAAAATTTGCCTAAACTGTACAAAATGCAAAACATCCTGCCCGTCAAAAGTAGACACGGCTTCTATTTTTGCCTACAAAAATGCAAAATTTAATCCATCGAATTTAAATCAGAAATTATTTTTATTTTTAAAGCTTTTGCCATTAAAAGTTCTTTATGTTTTAAATTTTTTTAAACCAAAAATAAAATCAAAAACATCAAATATTTTCTATTTCAAAGGTTGTGTTGCAAAAGCACAACACAAAAATACATATTTAGACAAATTGTTCTACAATCCTGATTTTTCTTGTTGCGGCTTGCCTTATTTGACATCAGGAGATATAAAAAACTATAAAAAAGCGAAAGACAAAAATATCTCTTTAATCAAAAATGCAAAATTGATTGTTTTTGATTGTGCAAGCTGCAAATCGGCATTTGAAAATTACACCAATATCGACAAATCAAAACTGGTGTTTTTTACGGATTTGATTGAACAAAAATTGAAATTGAAACAAAATTCAAAATACAAAAACAAAATCATTACATTTCACAAGCCTTGTCATTTATCAGAGGAAGAATTTTTAAAAATAGAAAATTTAATAAAAAATATCGATGGAATTAAATACAAAAGACTGGAAAATTATGACAGCTGTTGTGGTTTTGGCGGAAGCTATTTTATTTTTCATCCTATAATTTCAACAAAAATCGCACTAAAAAAAGCACGCACAATCAAATCATCAAAAGCAGATTTAATTCTTACACTTTGTCCGTCTTGTACATTGGGATTGAGGTTTAATCAGATAATTTCATTTAATTTCAAAAAAACTCTCGAATTTAGAGATTTTATAAACAATGAAACAAAAACAAAATAATATTTAAAAATGTAAAAATATTCATGTTTTTTCTAAAAACAAAAGTGTTTATAATATAATGAAATAGGATATTCCCGAAATATCAGTTAATTAAAAGGAATTTAAAATGTACAATGTTGCAATAGTTGGTGGTGGCCCTGCAGGAATTTTTACTGCTTTAGAATTAGCAAAACTTAAACCCGAGTGGAAAATTTTGTTAATAGAAAAAGGTGCTAAAATCGAAAAAAGAAAATGTCCTCTAAGAGAAGGCGTAAAACAATGTATGAGCTGCAAAACCTGTGGTCTTTTATGTGGATGGGGCGGAGCAGGAGCTTTTTCTGATGGAAAACTTACGCTCACACCCGAGGTTGGCGGACATTTGGTCGATTATATGCCATACAATGAAGTAGAAAATTTAATTGATTATTGTGACAATATTTATTTGGAACATGGTGCTACAAAAACTGTTTTTGGCACAAATAGAGCTGATTTTGCCGATATAGAACATGCTGCAACATTAGCTGAATTAAAACTTGTTCATTCGCCTGTTCGTCACTTGGGAACAGAAAAATCTCTTGCTGTTTTAAAATCAATGCAAGACTACTTAATGGACAGAATAGACATAATAAATAACGAACTTGTTGCTGATTTAATCATAGAAAACGACACAATAAAAGGCTTTACAACAAAACAAGGAAATGAATATTTGGCTGATTTTGTTGTTGTTGCACCAGGTAGAGAAGGTGCTGATTGGTTATCTAAACAATTCATTTCAAACAACATAAAAATGGTTAACAATGCGGTCGATATAGGTGTCCGTGTTGAGCTTCCGGCCCCTGTTATGGAACCAATCACATCCAGATTGTACGAATCAAAATTAATATATCATACACCAACTTTTGGTGATGAAGTTAGAACTTTTTGCATGAATCCAAATGGCGAAGTTGTTAACGAAAACTACAACGGTATTTCTACAGTTAACGGACATTCTTATGCAGATAAAAAAACTCCAAACACTAACTTCGCTCTTTTAGTTTCAAAGAAATTTACAGAACCATTCAATGAACCTATTAAATACGGGCAACATATAGCATCTCTTGCAAATATGTTATCAGGTGGTATTTTGGTACAAAGATTTGGTGATTTGTTGGATGGACGCCGCTCCACACCTCAAAGAATCAAAGAATCTATTATACAACCGACTCTTGAATGTGCAACCCCAGGGGATTTGAGCTTGGTTCTTCCATACCGTCAATTATTAAGCATAATTGAAATGATTTATGCTCTTGACAAAATTGCACCCGGAGTAGCTTCTCGTTACACTCTTCTTTATGGTGTAGAAGTTAAATTCTACTCTGCAAGAGTTCTTATTTCAAACGAACTTGAAACATTGGGAGTAAAAAATCTTTTTGCAATTGGCGATGGTGCAGGCGTCACAAGAGGTTTGATGCAAGCAAGTGCTTCAGGTGTTCATGTTGCACGAGTAATTGCCGGAAGAAAATAAAAAAATATATCAATAAAAAATGCTCTTTAATTTTACAAAGAGCATTTTTGCTTTAAAAAAAGTAAACAGTAATTTAATTGAAAGTTTTATTTAAAACTGATATTATGGTTGAGTTATGCAAATTGTAAATTGGATAAAAATAATAATAGAAGATATAAAAACAATTCTTGAAAAAGACGCAGCAGCAAAAAGTGTGTTTGAAGTTATGTTTTTGTATCAAGGTTTTCATATCATTTTAGCACACAGAATCGCTCATAGGCTTCTTATGTGGAAAATCCCTTTTATTCCTCGACTAATTTCACAAGTTGCAAGATTCTTCACAGGTATAGAAATTCATCCCGGAGCACAAATTGGAAAAAGATTTTTTATTGACCACGGGATGGGTGTAGTAATAGGCGAAACAAGTATAATCGGCGACGATGTTTTGATTTATCAAGGTGTAACATTGGGCGGAACAGGAAAAGACAAAGGAAAACGCCACCCGACTATAGGAAATTTTGTCACAATCGGAGCAGGGGCAAAAGTTCTCGGAAATATTACAATTGGAGATTATTCTTTGATTGGTGCAGGTTCGGTTGTTATAGACAATGTAGGAGAACATTGCACTGTTGTCGGGATTCCGGGAAAAGTAGTAAAACAAAAGAAATACATAGAAGGCCAACTATGTCACAATAGAATACCAGACCCTGTTACTTGTGAAATAAATCGTCTAAAATACGAAATTTTAGATTTAAAAAATAAACTTGAAAATAAAAATCAGCCTAGGGTTTAATTACCTAGGTTGATTTTTGAAAATTGAACAATCTTGTTTTTTCCGTTTTGCTTTGCATTATACAAAGCGTGTTCCGCATAGCGAATTAAAGTGTTTGCATCTTCTTCGACATCTTCCATACAAGGATAACAAGCAACACCACCAGATATAGTTATCGGATGTCTTTCATCTTCGTTTGCAGGAATAAATTCCATTTTTTCAACATCGTTTCTAAATCTTTCTGCAAATATAACTGCTTGTTGCTCTGTTGTTTCAGGCAACAATACCATAAACTCTTCATCCCCATAGCGAGTCAAAACATCCTCACGACGAACAAGTGCATTTAGGATTTGAGCAATTTTTTTAAGCAGAATATCGCCCCAGTCATAGCCATACATATCATTAACGATCTTAAAATAGTCAATATCAAACAGCAAACAAGAAACCGGCGTATTATATCTTTTTGAACGAGAAATTTCAGCTTCTAATCTATGATGAAGATATTTTCTATTATACAAACCTGTAAGCTCATCACAGATTGCAGTTTTTATTAAATTTTTCTTAACTTCGTATGTTTTTAAGAGTGCTTTTATTCTGACATTTAATTCTATAATATCAACGGGTGACAGAATATAATCATAAGACAACGCTCTAACAATTAAATTTTGTGGAATTTTATTTGCAACAACCAGTGCACAACATTCAAGTTTACGAATAGCACAAAATTCTCTTACTTTTTCAATATTGCAATCAAAAATAATAAGACTCGGATTATACTGTTTGTAATTGTCTAATTCCGATAAATCAAAATGCCTGACTTCTGTTTCATCATCCAATTCTATCAATTCTTCAATTTTTGAAGACATGTTTTCGCTAAATAAAATTATATTCATAAAACTCCTTAAACAATAAAAATTATAACACAATCGAAAAATAAAATACTTCTTATCCTTCATATATAGTATTTTTTAAAAAAAGATTTTCTTGACTTATTGTATTTTATTGTACAATAAGGATAAGTAATATGTATGTTTATATACTAGGAATAGGAGTAAGCTATGAAAAAAACTACACAAGCATTATCTGTAACATTGGCTTTGTTTTTAACATGCTCAAATGTTATGGCAAAATCTTGCTGTGACCAAGAAAAAGTACAAGTTTATGCTCATCCATCTTTAATGAACGCAGATGCAACAGAAGTTAAAGATGCAGACTATGTTTACAGAATTGGTGGAAAAGTTCTTAAACAAAAAGGTAGACTTGGCTTTACAAATAAAGAAAACACTTACGTAAACGCATTTTCAAAAGATTTGTTAAATGCAATGAGTGCTAAAATGGGCGGAAGAGATTTCGACATCAAAATGCCTATTTCAAGATCAGAATTAGCATTTATGTTAGCTCAAGGTTTAAATATGCAACAAACAGCTTCATCTAAAACATATACAGATGTAACTACTGCATATTGGGCAAATGATGAAATCACACGTGCAACTGCAGCTGATGTTATGATTGGTTATCCTGACAAATCATTCAAACCTGACCAAGCAATCACAAAAGCTGAAGTATTTGCAACAATTGCAAAATTAATCGAAGTTCCATACACAAATGATGGCTCAGCTCCTGTATTAAACGGCAAAACAATCGAAAATATCCCAACTTGGGCTTATGGTTGTACAAAAGAAGTTGTAGCTTCAGGCTTAATTGACAACTTACCTGACCCAAAAAATTTGTTTGAAGGTCAATATCTATCTAGATTGCAAGTTGCTACTTTAGTTAGCGAATTAAGATTGAAATATGGTGCAAACGGAAAATTAGTTGGAAATGCATTTTCTAGCACACCTGTTGCGGTTAAAATCAAAATGTTAGACAGAATTGATGCAAAACATTCTAACATCGGTGACAGATTCATCGCAAAAACAACTGAAGAAATTACAGTTGCAGGTCAAACATTCCCAGCAGGTTCAAACGTAATTGGTCAAGTAGTTACAGTTCAAAGACCTGGTTTAGGAAAATATCCTGGTTCTATCACTGTTAAATTCTTAGAAATCAAAAACGGTGATGCATCAGCTAAATTCCCAAAAGAAATGACAAGTGCAACTGCTGATTGCCTAAAAAATCCTAACATCTTTGCTAGAGTATTAGGCCTTCCATTCACAGCAGCAGCTAGAACAGTTGGTGTTGTTGGACGTGGTGCCGGCGAAATCGTTAACATCTCTGGTAACGGTTTAGAAGAATACGGTGACAGATTATCAGATACTTTTGTTGAAACATTCACTGGACACTTAGGACGTGGTGTTGCAAGCTTTGGTAACTCATTCGTAACACTAGGCAAAGGTGTTTATGGTATAGTTAAAACTTGTGTATCAGGTGTATTTGGTGTCGTATATGAAGTTGGTGACGAATTGTTATACACTATCGTTCCATCAGTTTCAAATTCAGCAGCTTTAAATCCAAACGAAGAATTTACAGTAATATTCTAAGCTGAAAACAAATAACGAACAAAAAAGTGAGGTAATATAATATCTCACTTTTTTGTTTTAATAGCACCAACAACACAAAATGAAGAAGCATTTTTAAATTCTAATAACTAATATTTTTGAATCATCAAGTCCCCAGACTTCATGTTTTATAAAAGGTTCAAACTTCATTACTTCACCTTTAGATAAAACATATTCCTTGCAATCATCTTGTACAATTTTAAATTTGATTTTTCCTTTTAAAACATATACAAATGCGTCAGTTTCTGAAATGTGTTCATTTACTTTTTGGTCTTTTTTAATTGCAATCAAAAGTGCCATTCTAATGTCATTTTTTAATAAAACATTTGCATTTATGGAATCATCTTTAAAATCAACAAGATTTTTTAATTCGCAAATTTCAAAATTGTTCATTATATTCTCCTTTAATATGACATATAACAGACTATTTTAAAATTTTGCATTTCGTATCCGCCAAAAGAATAGAACCTCTATCATACAATAAAGGTTCTATTCTTAAACTATTTATTAAATATAATAATTATTTAACTTATGCCATAGCTTTTTCTACAGCTACTGCAACAGCAACTGTTGCACCAACCATTGGGTTATTAC
This sequence comes from uncultured Candidatus Melainabacteria bacterium, assembly GCA_934692665.1. GTDB lineage: Bacteria > Cyanobacteriota > Vampirovibrionia > Gastranaerophilales > Gastranaerophilaceae > RUG14156. The sequence goes on from CAKUUG010000028.1 coordinate 23,438, forward strand.
CCATGCCGATAACACCCATCATTTCTACGTGAGCAGGAACAGAAGAAGAACCTGCAAATTGAGCGTCACCATGCATTCTTCCCATAGTATCTGTCATACCATAAGAAGCAGGACCAGCGGCAACGTTATCAGGGTGAAGTGTTCTTCCTGTACCACCACCGGATGCTACTGAGAAGTATTTTCTGCCATTTTCGATAGCCCATTTTTTATAAGTACCGGCAACAGGGTGTTGGAAACGAGTTGGGTTAGTTGAGTTACCTGTAATAGAAACATCAACGCCTTCTTTTACCATGATTGCAACACCTTCAGAAACATCATCTGCACCATAGCAACGAACTTTTGCACGTTCACCATCAGAAAATGCTGTTTCTTTAACGATTTTTAATTCACCGGTTTTGTAATCGTATTCAGTTTCAACCGATGTAAAACCATTGATTCTAGAGATAATATGAGCTGCATCTTTTCCAAGACCATTCAAAATTACTCTCAAAGGTTCTTTTCTAACTTTGTTTGCATTTCTTGCAATACCGATAGCACCTTCTGCAGCTGCGAATGATTCGTGACCGGCCAAGAAACAGAAACATTTTGTTTCTTCTCTCAATAACATTGCACCCAAATTACCATGGCCTAGACCAACTTTTCTAGAGTCACCAACTGAACCTGGAACTGCAAATGCTTGCAAACCGATACCAATTGCTTCTGCAGCATCAGCTGCGTTTTTTATGCCTTTTTTAATTGCAATAGCACAACCCAAAGTATATGCCCAAGAAGCATTATCAAAAGCGATAGGTTGAATGCCTTTTACTATTTCATCTACATTAATACCTTTTGATAGACACAATTCATTAGCTTCATCAAGAGAAGAAAAGCCATATTCTTTAAGAGCTTTAGCTAATGTAGCTTCACGTCTATCTTGTCCTTCAAATTTTGCCATTTATTTTTCCTTTACATTACTAACTATTATTATATTTTATTGTTTTCTAGGATCAATCGTTTTAACTGCATCAGCAAATCTGCCATAAGTTCCGATATTTTTTTCATAAGCAGCTTTTGCATCTTCGCCATTTTTGATAGCGTCCATAACTTTGCCTAAGTTTACAAATTTATAACCGATAACTTCATCATTTTTATCTAAACCAAGTTCTAAAATATAACCTTCAGTTAATGACAAGTATCTAACACCTTTTTGTTTTGTAGAGTGAATTGTACCTACCATTGAGCACAAGCCTTTTCCTAAATCTTCAAGACCTGCACCAACAGGCAAACCATTTTCAGAAAATGCAGTTTGTGTTCTACCATAAACGATTTGCAAGAATAATTCTCTCATTGCAACGTTGATAGCATCACAAACAAGGTCTGTATTTAATGCTTCTAAAATTGTTTTTCCCGGCAAAATTTCTCCAGCCATAGCAGCGGAGTGTGTCATACCTGAGCAACCGATTGTTTCAACAAGAGCTTCTTGGATGATACCATCTTTAACATTCAAAGTTAATTTACAAGTACCTTGTTGAGGTGCACAACAACCACAACCATGGGTCAAACCATTAATATCTTTGATTTCTTTTACTTTTGTCCACAAACCTTCTTGTGGGATTGGAGCAGGTGAACCTTTGATGCCACGTGCAACACAACATTTTTCTTCAATTTCTGAAGTTAATTGAATATTAGCCATTTATCCTCCTTTTATACTAAAAACTTTTTAGTTATAATAACATTTTAATACAAACATATTTTTTAATAAATCACAAATTATTAACGATTGTAGTTAAATAACTTTGAAATACAGTTTCAAAAAATGATTTTATTTTATCAATATAAAAAACGCAGAAAAAAGAAGAAAGAATTAAAGCAGGACCAAAAGGCAAAAGCGTGAATTCTTGTTCCAGATCAACCTCTTGTTCTTCATCTGAACTTTCAGATAAATATTTTCGGTTGTCATTTTCAATTATTTCTTGCACTTTTTCTTCGTTTTTTGAAATTGTAAACACAAAATACAACAACAGCATAACATCTAGAAAAGCAAATACTTTTGCAATCAAAATTGCATTTAAAAAGTACTCATAAATCCCCAAATAAAACACTAGAGGAAGAAAAGAAAAATATGCAAATGCTGTTTTTTTGTCATTTTTTTTGAAAAATTGAACCGCCAAAAAAGGAACAACAAAAATTGTTCTTAAAATAAGCTTTATAAAATCTTTTTGGGAAATATCGCTTGTTGTTTCTTCTGGTTCTTTTAATGAAGTTTTCTTAATTATATCAAATATTGAAATAACAAGTATACAAAGCAACAAAACAACTGAAAAATAAAATATTGTTTTTACAAAATGAAAATTGTTATAAAATGCAATTGAATTTAAACCC
>CAKUUG010000029.1 GCA_934692665.1 uncultured Candidatus Melainabacteria bacterium
GCTCGCAAAAACCTAGAAACTCAACAAATCAACCTCGACACAATCAACCAAAAGCTTGACGAAATGCAAGCACAAGAACTAGAAGATAAATACGGTGATAAAACAGAAGCTAAGGTCTTGTTGAACAGATTAAAAGAAGCAGGTGGAGATGCTTATAATATGTTTGGTAATCTTACAAAGTCCTTAGGATGTGATTCTGATGTAGAAGCAGCCGATTATATAGCAAAACTGTGTGCTGATGAAGAATTTGGTAATAATACAATAGACCCTCTTTTATTTGTAGCACAAATGTGTCAAGAATCAGGTTTGAGTCAATATAATGCAGATGGAAGCATAAAACTTGGTGACAATGGTAGGGCTTATGGTCTTGGACAAATCCACAGCGAATGTGCTACAGACGGTGACGTAATGAGAAACCATTCTTATAGCGAAGAAGATAGAAAAGACCCATATAAAAATCTGCAAATGGCAATTTTATGCGATAGATATTGGTATGAAAAAACAGGTTCGCAACAAGCTGCACTTGGTTGTTACTTCCAAGGCGATGTTGCAAAAGGCACAGGTTCAGCAGGTCAAGGATATTATCAAGCTTGTATTCAAAGATTGGGCAAATATTCTGTATAAATTAACAAAAATTAAATAAAACTTTCATTTTTCTTAAAATAATGATATAATCAGTTTGTGAATTTCACAAAAGACTAGTTTATAAGTACGAAAACTAGAACGCAACGACAACGTTAGCGTTCTTGTTTTTTAAGGGACAAAATGAAAGAACATTTGAATAAAAGAGAACTCATAGAAAATATCGCTCCTGTTATCGAAAATACGGCAATGAGATATGGGCTTATTCCTATTGAAATTTCTTTAGAAAAAGAAAACGGACACAATTTTTTGAGAATTTTTATTTATTCACCTGATCATAGCGTTTCTCATTTGGATTGTGAAAATATATCAAGAAGCTTAGGTGATATGCTAGATGAAATGTTGCCTTTTAAATACTATTTAGAGGTGTCTTCTCCAGGGTTGGATAGGAAATTTAAATCAGATAGAGAATATATGATTTTTAAGGGTCATGATGTTGTAATCAAACTCAAAAATTCAGTTGATGGAATAGAAGAAAAAACATTTGAAGCGAAACTAATCGACTATAATGAAGCATTTGGAATAAAAATCGAATACAAAGGTTTGGAATTTATTGTTCCTATGGAAAAAATTCATTATACAAAATTAAACGACAAAATAGAAATAAATAAGAATAAAGGAGATGACAATGATTAAAATCGGAACCGCATTGTTCGAGGCTGCTGAGCAATTTGAACGTGAAAAAGGCATATCAAAAGAAGTTTTAATTTCTTCATTGTGTGACGCGTTGACTGCTGCATACAAAAAACACATCAGAGATAAAGAAGCAACAAACGTAGAAGCAATTCTTGATGAACAAGCCGGAGAAATCGGTGTATTTAGAACAAAAGTTGTTGTAAACGAAGTTCAAGACGAAAATACGGAAATTTCTCTTGAAAATGCTAAAGAAATTGACGAAGATGTAGAATTGGATGATGAAGTTAAAATCGAAGTTACTCCGGAAAATTTTGGTAGAGTTGCCGCTCAATCAGCTAAACAGGTAATTACCCAAAGAATCAGAGAAGCTGAACGCAAAATGGTGCTTGATGAATTCATGTCTAAAAAAGGTACATTAATTACAGGTATTATTCAAAGAAGAACCGATAGAGCAGTTATTGTAAATATTGGAAAAACCGATGCAATTATGCCTCTAAAAGAACAAATCCCCGGAGAATACTACAAACCGGGAAACAGAATAAGAGTATTTGTTTTAGATGTAAAAGAAACTTCAAAATTGCCTCAAGTTATTGTTTCACAAGCTCATGCTGAAATTGTTCGTGAATTGTTTGAGCTTGAAGTACCTGAAATCGAAGACGGTATTGTAGAAATAAAATCAATTTCTCGTGAAGCAGGCTTTAGAACAAAACTTGCTGTTTGGTCAAATGATCCGTCTGTAGATTCTGTTGGAGCTTGTATCGGACCTCGTGGTTCTCGTATACAAACTATTGTTTCAGAACTTAAAAATGAAAAAATTGATATTGTAAGATATTCTGAAGACCCTGTTGAATATATTGTAAATGCTTTGTCTCCTGCAAGAATTATTTCTGTTGATATTTTAGCAGATGAAGAAGACAAACACGAAGCATTCGTTATTGTTCCAAATGACCAATTGTCACTTGCAATTGGACGTGAAGGACAAAATGTAAGATTGGCTCATAGATTAACAGGTTGGAAAATAGACATAAAATCCGAATCGCAAGCACGTGAAATGGAAAACAATCAACCGACCGAAAACAACTACAATGATGATGAAGTTAAAGAAGATTATGCAATAGAAGATGAAGAAGAACAAATCGACGAAATTGCACAAGAAGCAAAAGAAGAAACTTCTCAAACAGGAATTGACGAAGAAGATTCTGTAGAAACTGAACAAGAAGTTCAAGAATCAGAAGAAGTTTAATCATAAAAAACAATCAAAATGCTGTTAGATATACAAAAAATCTAGCAGCATTTTTTGTGGGATTTTTGTTTTTAATAAAATAAATTTATAAAAACCTTAAATTCAAAAAAATAATTTTTCTTTTTTTATTTTTCATCTTGATTATGATTTTTCTTTGATACAAAATAATTCTTGGCTGATTATTTTTGTATACATTAACAAATAAAAAGAGGAAATATGGAAATTTATTTTACAGGAATTGCAGTTTTAGTTTTGAGTGCAATAGTTTCTTTATTGACTAAAAACCAAAAATTAAAACTGAAACTAATCGCAATAGGTGCAGTTGTTGCATCTTTCTTTACTGTTTCAACAGGCGTTAAAGCACTGCTTGGTGAAACGCTCAATTTTACAGCACATTTTGGTTCTGTTTTTCAAAATGTGAGTTTTGTAATTGATAATTTAAGTGCATTTTTTGTTATTTTTATTTCAATAATGTCAACACTTGCACTTATTTACGCAAATGGATACTTAGCTCCATACATTGAAAAAGGAAAAGACGTCAGTGCTCACTGTGTATTTTTGCCGATGTTGATGGCTTCAATGCTCGGTGTTGTTACTGTTCAAAATGCATTAATGTTCTTGATTATTTGGGAATTGATGTCATTGTCTTCATTCTTCCTTGTAATTTTTGAAAGTGAAAAGAAAGAAGTTATAAAATCAGGCATTAAATATTTGGTTTATATGCATGTGTCTGTTATATTTATAATTCTGTTTTTTGCAATGTTATCAATAAATGCAGGAAGTCTTGATTTTGCAACTTTTAAAGCTAGTCTTGAAGATAATGCAAATCTTGCTAATTTGATTTTTGTATTTGGTTTTATAGGTTTTGGAATAAAAGCGGGTTTTGTTCCTTTTCATAATTGGCTACCTGATGCTCACCCGCAAGCACCATCTCATGTCAGTGCAATGATGAGTGGTGTTATGATAAAAACCGGTATATATGGTATTGTTCGTGCTCTTGGTTTTTGTTCAACTCCAAAAATCGGCGTAATTTATACAATATTGTTATTCACAGTTGCAACTGCATTGTATGGTATTGCTTATGCAACAGTACAAAAAGATATCAAAAAAATGCTTGCTTATTCTTCTATAGAAAACATAGGAATAATCGGCATAGGTCTATCGATTTATATGCTTGCTACATATTATGGACAAACAACAATTGCAATGTTAGCTCTTGCAGGTAGCTTTGCTCATATATTGAATCACTCAATATTCAAAGAATTGTTGTTCTTGTCAGCCGGTAGCGTTTATGTAAAAACTCACACAAAAAATATGGAAGTTTTGGGCGGATTGATTAAAAAAATGCCAACAACAGCACTATGTTTTATAGTTGGCGGAATTGCAATCTGTGCTCTGCCTCCATTTAATGGTTTTGTGAGCGAGTTTTTGATTTATTTGAGTTTTATAAAATCTCTTGCAATTAACAATATCGCTGTTTTTATCGCAGTATTGTTTGCTTTTGCGGGTCTTGCTTTGGTTGGTACAATGGCGATTGTATGCTTTACAAAAACAATAAGTATCACGTTTTTGGGAGCTGAAAGAACCGAAAGTGCGACAAAAGTTCAATCTGATAGTCCAAAATCAATGCTTGTTCCAATGAAAATTTTGGCAACCTTGTGTTTTGTTATTGGATTATTCCCACAATATGTATTCAAATATGTTCTAAAACCTGTTGGTGTCGTAATGAACGTAGAAAACGAAGCATATTACTTGGCATTTTTGTCTAATCTTTCAAAATATATTTTGATTTTTGTCGGATTGATTGTTGTATTATTTGCACTCAAAAAATTAATCTCCAAAAAACCAATAGTATCAAATACTTGGGGTTGCGGATACAACAGATTAACAAGCAGAGTGCAATATTCAGCAGCTTCTTATGTGCATCCTTTTGTGAACATTGTAAAACCTTTGTTTAAAAGAACAAGAGATGTTAAAAAAGCAAAAGGTTTGTTTCCGACAGATGCTCACTATGCAACAAAAGTTGACGATATTGAAGAAGCATACATTATTCAGCCATTAATCAAATTGGATGAAAACTTCTTCTCTAAATTCGAAATTATACAAAACGGTGATATTCAACAATATATTCGTTTCGGAATGGTGTTCTTGATTATTGCTCTTATTATAGCGGTTATTTTAGGCTAAGGTGGAAAGTATGAACGAAACATTATTAATTAAAATTTTAAATATTTTGTTTTTGTTGTTTGTTCCTTTCGTAATGATTGGTATAATTAAAAAAACAAAAGCATTCTTTGGTGCAAGATATGGTGCGAGTATTTTTCAACCATTTTATGATTTTGTAAAATTGATGAAAAAACGCTCTATATATTCAACTTCTACAACTTGGTTGTTTAGAATTGCACCTGTAGTCGGATTGGCTTGTGTATTGTTTGCTTGCTTGTTTATTCCGATAATTAGCGGAACATCAATAATCAACATAGAAGGCGGATTGATTATATTTGCTTATGCATTAGGCTTGTCCAAGTTTTTATCTATACTTGCTTCTATGGAAACAGCAAGCAGTTTTGAAGGTATGGGCTGTAGTAGAGAAGCATGTTTTACAACAATAATTGAACCTGCATTCTTTATTGTTGTTGCCTCAATTATGGCAGTATGCAAAATATACACATTCGAAAGTTTGACAAATGTAATATCACAAAGTGGTGCTATCGGTTATTTGATTATAATTTTTGCAATTTTGGCTTTGAGTATTATGTTGTTGATGGAAGGTTGCAGAGTTCCTGTTGACGATCCTGCGACTCACCTTGAGCTTACAATGATTCATGAAGTTATGATATTAGACAACTGTTCTTCTGAATTGGCTTTAATTTCTTGGAGTGCTTATATGAAGATGTTTTTGATTTCTTCATTAATCGCTTCATTGGTTTTGCCGGCTAATTTACCTCTTTGGGGTTCTTGTTTGGCATTTTTGGGCGTTATGGGTTTGATTTCAATTTTAATTGGTATCATTGAATCCGCAATCGCCAGAGTACGTATGACACACGTGTTTGAGTTTGTTTTTGTAATGAGCTCATTTGCACTTGTTGTTGCATCGTTAGTTGCAGTAAAGATGTATGGAGTATAAACAATGGTTAATGGTTTAATAATATTATTCGGTTTAACTATGCTTTATTTATCTACTACAAGCAGATTGAAAGCACACGTTAATGTCGTAATTATTCAAGGTATATTATTGTTTTTGATTTGTGCGACGAGCTTTTCTCATATTCCGCTTATCGTTGCAGTATTTTTAACAATAGAAACATTGATTGTAAAAGCTGGGTTGATTCCTATGTTTTTAAACAAAGTTCTAAAAAGAACACACTCAAATCGTGATACAGATGCAAATGTGGCTCACTTTTATTGTTTGTTATTTTCAAGCATAATTTTGTTCGGCGGTTTCATGTTGTCTGTATTTGATTTGCCTTCTTTATCAATGATAAACCCTCTTTGTTTCGGTATGGCAATGTCAACAATATTAATCAGTTTATGGTTAATTACAATAAAACATAAAATCCTATCTAATGTAATCGAATTTATTACAATGGAAAACGGAATATTTTTGTTATCTTTGTCGGTTGCAAAAGAAATGCCTATGCTTGTTAATATCGGGGTTTTATTAGATGTATTTATTGCAATATATATATTAGGGTTATTTGTTTCTCAAATTAACAGAGAACTCGGAGATATGGAAGTAGCACATTTATCAGACTTGAAGGACTGTGAATAAGATGATTAATTTAGTATTTATATTACCTATTATTTTTTGTATTGTAATGTTTTTTGCAAAAAACAAAACATTGAACAATATACTTATTTCGCTATATGCTCTGTTGCACATAAGCGTGGGTTTAACTTATTTTATAAATTTAGACTTGTTGAAAAGTAATCAATACTTTAGTTTAAATTCGTCAAATATTATATTCTATTTAATTTTGTCAGTTGTGTTTTTAGCTGTTAGCATGTACAACAATGGCTATAGCAAAAATTTGGCAAAAGAATTTTCAGATAGAAAAATGATGCACTATGCCGTTATGATGATGGCTTTTGTTATTTCGATGACAGGTGGTATTTTAGCAGACAATTTGGGTCTTGCTTGGATATTTATTGAAGGTACGACATTAGCTAGTGCTTATTTGATATACTTTAATAAAACAAAACACTCAATCGAAGCTGCATGGAAATATGTTTTCATTTGCTCAATCGGGATTGCTTTGGCATTTGTAGGAATTATTCTTTTAACTATTGCAACAGGAAGTTTGAATAGTTTGAATTACAAAGATTTGATGGAAAATGCATCAAACTTCAACCACTTCTGGTTAAATGTTTCATTTGTATTTATTTTAGTTGGTATTGGTACAAAAATGGGTCTTGCTCCAGTTCATTTCTGGTTGCCTGATGCTCACGCAGAAGCCCCAAGTCCAATTTCAGCTTTGTTATCTGCAACATTATTAAATTGTGCATTTCTTGTAATATTAAATGTTTACAAAGTAATGATAAAAGCAAATTGTATTGCTTATGGTCGTATTATTCTTTTGATTATGGGCTTTGCGTCTTTGTTTATCGCAAGTGTATTTATGTTCCATACAACAAACTACAAAAGAATGCTTGCATATTCTTCTATAGAAAATATGGGAATCTTGGCGATAGCAACTTCTTTAGGTGGCGTTGCTTATTTTGCACTAATTATTCACCTTATTGGTCACTCTTTGATAAAAGCTTCATTCTTCTTGACTTCAGGTAATGTTTTAGAGCTTTTTGAAACAAAAAGAATAAAATCAATCCGTTCATTAGGTATGATAGATAAGAAAACAAGCTGGCTATGGATAGTTTCTTTCTTGGGTATTTGTGCCTTTCCGCCAAGTATGTTGTTTTTATCTGAATTTTTAGTTGTAAAAGCATTTGTTATTCAACATCATTTTGTTTTGTGCGGACTATTTTTGTTCTTGTTAACGATTATTCTATTTGGAATGGGTAGAGTAGTGATAAAAATGGTTTATGGTGAAGCAAGCAAAGACAAACTGGAAGTTGCTAAAAATAACGTTTCAAAAATTAGTTTTTGGATGTATTTCCCACAAATCTCAATGCTAACAATAGCTTTTGTTTTAGGTGTTTACATTCCACAATTTTTAGATGTAATTATTAAAAATACAATAATTGGTTAAAGGTAAAAAATATGAATTATTACGTAACAAAAAATAACGAAAAAATAAATCTTTTGGATATTCCAACAACGGAATTTTCTGTATTTAGAGCTCAACTTTGTGCGACAAATCTTCGCCCGTTGTCTTTTTTCGGTGTCGATTGGGGCAGTGATGTAAAGGTTTTTGCACTTTTGGCAGATGATGAAAAAGGTGAGATTCTCGTTTCTTCTTCATTGTTGTCAAAAGATACAAAAGAATATGAATCTATTACAAAAGAAAATCACCAATACCACATGTTCGAAAGAGAATTTTTTGAACAATTTAATATAAAACCACAAGGTCATCCATGGCTAAAACCTGTACGCAAAAACCATGATGATTATAAATTCTTTGAAATACAAGGCGAAGAAACTCACGAAGTCGCTGTTGGACCAATTCATGCTGGTGTAATTGAGCCGGGCCATTTTAGATTTATGTGCCAAGGCGAAAAAATCTACAACTTGGAAATTATGCTTGGTTATCAACATAGAGGTGTTGAGGATTTGATGGTTAAAAATCCTTCAATTCAGCTTGCTGAATCAATTTGTGGAGATAGCGTCGTAGCATACGCTATGGCATACGCACAAATTATGGAAAAATTGACAAATACAGAAATTACAACCAAAGCAAAATTAATCAGAAGAATCGCTCTTGAAATGGAAAGAATCGCAATTCATATAGGTGATATGGGTGGTATTTTGGGCGATATTGCATATTTAATGGGAAAAGAAGTCTACGGCGTTACAAGAACTCTTGTTATCAACACAATGCTTGAAATATGCGGAAGCAGATTTGCAAGAGGCTTGGTTGAAGTTGGCGGTGTAAACTTCGATATTGATAAAAATATGCAAGAAAAACTCATAAAAACTCTTGATTATGTTAAAACAACAGTAGACAAAATGACAAAAGCTACACTTGAATCTTCTACTGTTATGTCAAGATTTGAAAAAACCGGTGTAGTTTCAACAGAGACTGCAACTGAATTGAATATGGTAGGTTTGATTGGAAGAGCTCACGGCTTGACACTTGATTCTCGTTTTGACTTTTGTGACGAATTCTACAAAGACTTTGAAAAACGTCCATTTAAACCAACGAATGATGCTTATTCAAGATTTAGAATCAGATATGTAGAAGTCAAAGACTCTATAACTTTCATTAAAAAATTAATCAAAAAACTTGAAAAAGTTCAAGATGAAGCTCTTCTTACAGAAGTCAAAAACAATATTGAGCCTAACGCTTTTGTTGTTTCTGTTGTAGAAGGTTGGAGAGGTGAAGTTGTTCATATTGCAACAACAAACGACAAAGGCGAACTAACTCGTTACAAAATTAAAGACCCATCATTTAACAATTGGTATGGTCTTTCTATGGCAGTAAGGTCAAATGGTATATCAGATTTTCCATTGTGTAACAAAGGTTTTGATATGTCATATTGCGGTTTTGATTTATAATTTTAAGGAAAATATACTATGTTAGATACATTAAAAATGAAATTGTGGCAAAAAAATCAGTTTATTCCTGATATAAAAAATGCCAAAATGAGAGATCAGTTTAGAGGATTGCCTCAATTGTGCAATGGAAAATGTGACAAATGCTCATCTTGTGTTAATGTTTGTCCAACGGGTGCTTTGTCTGTTTCTCCTCTAAAAATTGATTTAGCTAAATGTACACTTTGTGGCAAGTGCCAAAGAATTTGCAAAAATGGTGCAATTAATTTCACAAACTATTACAAATTGGGTACTGATTCAAAAGATAAATTGATTGTTACAGAAGAAGTCACTCCGGAAGTTTATCACACTAGAGCAATTGATGTTAGAAAAGAAATATATTCAATATTCAATCGTTCAATAAAATTCCGCCAAGTTTCTGCAGGGGGTTGCAATGGCTGCGAAATGGAATTGAATGCTGCAGGAAATGCAAACTTTGATATGGGAAGATTCGGTATTGATTTTGTTGCTTCTCCACGTCATGCAGACGGTATTGTTGTAACAGGCCCTATCACAAAAAACATGGCTTATGCTCTTGAAGATTGTTACAATTGCACTCCTGATCCTAAAGTTGTGATTTTGTGTGGTGCTTGTGCATTATCCGGCGGAGTGTTCCAAAATTCAACAGAATTAAATAGAGAATTTTTGGATAAATACAAAGTTGACCTTTATATTCCCGGATGTCCAACACATCCTTTGACGTTTATAAACGCAGTTTTGGATTTTATAAGAAAAAAATAATTACGAAATTTTTTAAAACTAGGCGGAGTGGTGAATTATATCATTGCTCCACCTAATTTTTGATATAAATCTATAGTTTCTTTGGAAAGTTTTTCATCATCACATAAATAAGAAAATACTTCTGCAACAAATTCTAAAGGTGATGATTTTGCATAAAACGATACATCTTTTATTTGTTCAATACTTGAATCAAACAGATCTCTCAATTTTTGTGCTTCTGGAGTGATTTTCATATTCCATTCTTTTATTTCTTCGGCATTTCCTAATTGAAGATGAATTTTAGGAATATCCGGACTGAAAAAATGTTGTAAATGACCAAGTTCATGATAAATCATACTAAATTCTTTAGCTGTCACAGGTTCTGCACCGTGTTTTTCTTTAAATATTCTTGTTGCTTTTTCGCTTATTTCTTGATATGACAATTTTTCAACCAACTCGCTAACTTCTTCCGGAGTTTTGTCCGTGTATTTTGTTAATTTTAAGAAGTCTTTCATTGTTTCAAAATTGCTTTTCAATCTTTCTTTAGAAATGACCATTTCTCTGAGTTGGTTTGCAGCCATAGGGGCATCTCCACCATTTGGTATTTTGCCTTGATATAATTGAACTTTTAGAGGCATAACAAATTTCCCTTTTCCTTTGTTACTTGCATTTGTCATACCTTTATTCAGCCAGTTTATAATTTCTAAATCATCTGCTTTAAATCCTTTGTATTTCTTTATACCGAGGTTTTGTCTGCCGAATGCAATCGCTTCTTCTATTGTTTTGGCAGGTTTAAATTCGATATATTCGCTCAATTCTACAATTTTTGTTCTATCGATTTTTTGTTTATATAACATGCCGCCAACAACAAGTGCTGATATTCCAACACCTGCTGCTATTCCAACAGCTAGCTTCTTTTTATTTATTGTTTTTTCTTTTTGAGCAATTGGAGAAGTTGCGTTTGGTTTGGTTTTGTTTTTTATTTGATTGTGTTGACTGCTAAAACCTGAAATAGCGTTCATTTCAAGTTCCTTATGCTAAATAATTTATAATTCTAGCTGCTCCATTATTATCAAAATGATAAGTTGTATCAGTGCCATCAGGATTTTTTTGGTGAGACAAACTATCTGCTTCCCAATAATTGTCGTTTACTTGTCTTAGATTTGCAATATCATCAATATTTACAAAACCTTGTCTTATTCCTTGGTTCGCACCTGCTCCTTGCATTTCTCTAACAAATTTTGGTTGCATAACTGGTAAATTCATACTCATTTCAAATTCCTTTTTTAAACTTGCGTACAAATATACAAAACCGGTGATTTAATTTTATTGACTAAAATTTGTAAATATTTGTAATCTTTTTGAATAAAACAAAATTTTTGTGGAATAAAACAAATGTATTAACATAAAAAGGATGTGAAAAATGGGACTCAACGCTTCTGCGGCATTTAATTTATTAAATTTTAACAATAATAGCCAATATAAAACCTCTGATAGCAATGGAAATTCTTCTAATCATGTTTTTGAACAACAAGATTTTCAAACTTTAGCTCAATCTGTAAAAAATGGCGATGATACTTATAATATGCCATCTGGCTCTATCTATGATACAGCCGGTTCTGTTGCTTACAACTATTACAACACAAGTTTTTCTACAGATTCTCAAACAATTGACACAGCAGGTTCTATTGCTTCTTCATCTGTAGAAACTGCAGGCTCTATTGCTTCATCATCTGCCGGAGTATCGGTTTCATCGGCTCCATCAGGCGGCTCTAGTCCTTCGGGCGGAGCAACGACAGCGGGTTCTATTGCATAAATAAATAAAAATTTTATCAGATAGTCTTCTATTTTGAAAAATATAGAAGACTATTTTTTATATCAAACAATAAGGTCTTTGACTATAAATTATGACTTGGTACAATAAGATTAAGAGAGTTTTTAGGGAAAATTGATGATAAAATTAGATTTTTCAAATGTTTCAAATCGAGTTATAGGCGATAGTGGATTGGATTTGGAACAGAGTTTTAGGCAATATGCACCAAAAATTCAAGAAATCATCACAAACTTAAACATGAACAAAGATAAACCCGGCTCCTGGCTTCAATGGATGAATTTGGGCTATAATGAAGAAACTGTTTGGTATGTAAAAGAATTTGCGGCTATTGTTGATGGTAGATTTGATAATGTTTTAGTTCTCGGAATCGGCGGCTCTGCACTGGGTGCAAAAGCTCTTTCTGAAGCACTTTTGAAACCATATTGGAACATGTTAGACAAAGAAAAACGTGACAATTTTCCAAGAATTTTCTTTTTAGACAATATTGATCCAGATCAGATAAATGCTCTTTTGGATGTTTTGGATCTTAAAAAAACTCTTGTAAACGTAATCACAAAATCAGGCTCAACAGCTGAAACCATGAGTCAATTTATGATTATTAAAGATAGATTGTATGAGCTTTTGGGTGATGATTACAGAAAAAATGTTGTTGCAACGACAGACAAGCAAGTTGGCATCTTAAGACAATTGGCAAATGAAGAAGGATACAAAACATTCGTTGTTCCTGATGACGTAGGCGGACGTTTCAGCGTATTTTCTGCGGTTGGGCTTGTTCCTTTGGCATTGGTCGGTCTTGATATTGATGAATTAATTAGAGGGATAAAAATTATGGATTTAACCCTCAAAAATACCGATATTTTCAAAAATATTGCTGCTCAAAATGCCCTGATTCATTATTTATTAGATACTCAAAAAGGAAAATATCTGTCTGTTATGATGCCTTATTCATCCAGATTGAGATATATTTCTGACTGGTATGTACAGTTATGGGCAGAATCATTGGGTAAAGAATATGATAGAAATGGAAATATTGTCCACAACGGCTGCACTCCAATTAAGGCACTTGGTGCAACGGATCAACACAGCCAAATTCAATTGTACAATGAAGGCAAAAATGATAAAGTAATCACTTTTATTCGTGTTGATGAATTTGATACAAAATTGGATATCCCAAATATTTTTGATTATACGGGCCTAAATTATCTGGGTGGAAAATCAATAAACCAATTAATCAATGCAGAAGCTGATTCTACGGCAGTTGCTTTGAGTGATTACAATAGGCCAAATTTGGCAATTCATTTGCCAAAAATTAATGAATATTATTTGGCACAGCTTCTTTATATGTTTGAAGTAGAAGTTGCGATAATCGGTGAATTGTACAATATTGATGCTTTTAATCAGCCCGGTGTTGAACAAGCAAAAAATTATACATACGCTTTGATGGGAAGAGTAGGTTATGAAGAATCTCGTCATGAGCTAAATCAAAAAATCAACGCAAACAAAGAAAACCTAGGTGTATAAATGTTAAAAGGTCCTTTTCTTTCAAAAGATTTTATTGCATCGTGTGATAATTACGAAAATTCAAAAATCGTAATGCTCGGTATGCCTTATGACTGTACTTGTTCAAATCGTGCAGGTACTCGTTTTGGTCCACAAGCAGCCAGACTAGAAAGCATAGGTATAGAAACTTATTCTGTTTATTTTGACAAAGATATGGAAGAGGCGGAATTTTTTGATGCCGGTGATTTGGAGTATCCTTTTGGAAATGCAAAAAAGGCCCTCGAAATAACAGAAAACAATGTCGATACTATTTACAATGATAACAAAAAACTTCTTGGTGTTGGCGGAGAACATTTGATTACCCTTGCTTCCGTTAAATCAATTTTAAAAAAATTTGATAATGTTGCAGTGATTCAATTTGATGCTCATACTGATTTAAGAAAACAATACTTAGGCGAAGAACTCACTCATAGTGGCGTTATGTATAGGATTGCAGAATTAATAGGTTACGAAAATATTGCCCAAATCGGACTCAGAAGCGGTGAAAAAGAAGAATTTGACATCGTAAAAAAATATAAAACCCTAAAAACAAAAAAAGAAGAATTAGACAAATTCAAAAATAAAAACATATTTTTAACAATAGATTTGGATGTTTTAGACCCGTCTTTGATGAGTGGTGTTGGCACTCCGGAAGCCGGTGGTTTGACTTATCAAGAATTAATGGAGTGGATTCTTTATCTAAAAGACTTCAATATTGTTGGTGCCGATATAATGGAGCTTGCACCGGATATAGACATTACAAAAACTTCCAGTGCTACTTGTTGCAAATTGATTAGAGAAGTCTTGATGTTATTGTAATTTTATTTTAAACCTGCCATCAAACGTCCCGAGAGGCTGGTGCTTTTTGGACCTGATGCAACTCCGTTTTTGCCTATATAAATATAGTATCTATCTTTTTTTAAAGTTTCTATTTTTGAATCGGGTTTTATGCCTTCTATTACTTGTGTTTCGAGCGAATTCGGTCCTATAACAAGTCCGTTTGTATCAACTATAACAATCGCACATGATTTTTTGTTGAGCTCAGAAATTTCTGTTATAGAATTTAATTCTTCTTTTTTAAGACATCCATCATTTGAAACCCCAATTACTGAATATGCGATATTGTCATCAGTAATAATCCAAGGAGAAGGCACGCTCGTCCAGTCATTTGTGTCTGTTAATGTGTTGTTTCCACTTCCCCAAAAAGTTGGCTTTTGCTTGCTTGATAAATAAGAAATGGAAGTTTTGAAATTTTCCGGTTTTGCAATTATTCCATCGTTTGGGGCATTGTTTTCTTGTATTGCAAATTCTTTTACATTTAAACTTGTAATCATAGCTTCAAAAATGCTTGCAACATTTTCTTTTGTTGTACTGGCGGGTAATTTTCCATTCAGTTGTTCTACTGCCATAATAGAATGAATCACTTTGTAGGCTCTTTTGTAGCTGGCTTGGTGTCTTGAGTTTGTAATTCCAAGCATTACAACAGGTATACACATCGTTGCAATGGTGCCGATTGCCGTCATTGCAACTAAAATTTCTGCCAATGTAAAAGCGTGTTTTTTCATTACTTCGGCTATTGTATTTGCAAAACAAGTTTGCTGCAACAATCAAAAATAGTATTTTTCAACAATATCGTCTATTCTTTTTTTGTAGTTATTTTGTTTGTTAAATTTTATTTCTACAAAATCAAGTTTTTCGATTGACAAATATTTTAATCTTATATTTTCTGTATTAAAAATTTTGCTTGCACAATACAAATAAACTACGCTCTGCAAATCCTCCTTTGGATTTTTTGGCAAATTCAAAGTTTTCCAGTCGTATATAGTGTAAAAATCATTTTCTTTAAAAATCGCATCAATCCTGCCTGTAAGGTAGTAAAATTTTTCTTTTAATTTTTCTTTAATTAAAAAAGGATATTCGCTGTAGCAAAAATAGTCTTTTTTGTTTTTTAAATAGTTTTGAAGCTTGTTCCAGATGTTTTTTTCGCTTTCATCCAAATCAAAAAGCATTTTTGACGTTGGAATATCATTTAAATATGCACAAATCAAACTGTGGAATTTTTCACCCAAAACTGTTCGCTCTTCTTTTTTAAAAAACGAAAGTTTGTAGATATATTTGTTTTTAAAATCCTCGAGACTTTTGTCTAAGATTTTCAAAGAATTTGAACTAAAAGCGTCTATTGTTTTTGGCATAATTTTTTATTTAAAAAATCGGCTCACTTTTGTAAGCCGATTTCAAGTTATGATTTTGATTTATTTTACAGCTTCTTGAGCAGTTTCAACTAATACTTTGAATGCTTCAGGTTCATTTACAGCTAGTTCTGCAAGCATTTTTCTGTTTACTTGAATGTCTGCTTTTTTAAGCATGTTCATAAATCTTGAATAGCTAATGCCCATTTCACGAACTGCAGCATTGATTCTAACAATCCACAATGCACGCATGTTTCTTTTTAGAACACGTCTATCTCTGTATTGATATTTTAATTTTTTCATTACAGCGATATTAGCTACTTTAAATATTCTTGATCTTGCACCTAAAAATCCTTTTGCAAGTTTTAAGATTTTTTTATGTCTTTTTCTTAATACGTTACCACGTTTAACTCTCATAGTTTACGTTCCTTTCTTATCTGGTAAATTTCTTTTTGTATGGTAATTCTTTAGCAATCATTGCTAAATTTCCTTCAAACACTTCTGTTGTGCCTGACAATCTGCCTTTTCTAGCAGGAGATTTGTGAGCAAGCAAGTGTCCTTTACCAGCTTTTTGTCTAAGAACTTTGCCAGATGCAGTGATTTTGTAACGTTTAGCTGCAGATCTGTGTGTTTTCATTTTTGGCATAATTTTCTCCTTTTTTATTATTACCCGCCCTTGTGGCACACATTAGCCACTTTAGGCTTATTTTATTCTATTTAAAACACACTTATATTACAAGATGTTTTGTAAATTTTTGTTACAAATTTTAAAGTCTTTTCGGCTGTTTGCCGATATATATACAAAGTGCTAATAAGGAAGGATGTGTAGAATGGACAAAACAACAATTTTAACAGGAAGCGGTAAAGAATTTATTACTGCTGCCTTGAATAGTCAGGGTAAGAATATTACCGAAGAAGAAGTTGAGAGTATATTTGGCCGTATTGCAGATGATCAAGGCTATATTGATAAAGAAAATTTAAAAGAAGCTTTTGTATACACTTTTGGAGCTCTTGGTTCAGATGAAGACACCCAAATTTATGAAATTATTGAACCGTTTTTAGATTATATGGATTCTATTGATGGTGATGATGAGCATTTTTTAAATACAGATACTACTTTTGATTTGAAAGAAGTTACAAAAAGCAATTACGGCATGTACGAAGCAATCGTTAAATATGAAAGCGATGGCACTGTAACAAGTTCCAACAACAATTCTTCATCTAACACATCAAGTTCTTCTGCTTCAACAAATGCAAGTCTCGAAAGCCTTATTCCGGCAAATCCTGTTTCTTATAAAAACCTAGGAGATGCTTCAGTAAATTATCATAGTGAAGTTCCGGGCAGTCTTAGATGGACAGGCAATTCAACAAACATAAACGTTTATTCTTTAAAAGATGGCGATTCATCTGAAAAATTCAGAAAAATCAATCCGGAAGATATGAGATATTTTTCAAAAGAATATGGAAAAGATATCAGAGTCGATGGACAAAAAATTATAGCAAATGAAACAAATGAAGTTATCGGTTATTGGAATAAAAATAAAGATGACACAAACTCTTTTTACTTAAAAGATGGAATAACTTATAGCAGTATTACATCATATCTATATTCGGAAACTACAGAAAATGATGGTAATAGCGGAAGTGCCGGAGATAGCGGAAGCACTGGAGATGGTACAAAATCAGAAGATAGAACAACGTTTGAAGGTTCAGCTGAATGGAAAGACAGTAATCACAAACAATGTTCAGGAACAGCAAGATATTTTGAAAAAAGTGGTTTTACAATCGATGGCGATGTAGTTAAAAAAGACGGCAAAATAATCGGTATTTGTGACAAGATAGATGATAGTAGAGTTAATATTACCATTATAAATGATGACTCTGCTGAAATAAAAAATCTAACATCAGAGTCTAATATGGTTGATGGTGTAGAGCAGGGCCACTATGACTATACAGAAAGTGCTGATAAGAAGACAGTAACTATCAATATTTGTGGTGCAGATAGTAAAACTTGCGAAATCATAAGCAACGTTACTAAGGACGGATTTGAAATAGATAGCGTTGAAATTGGTGGCGAAGATTTAACAGAAGCTAATTTTAAAGAATTAATAGAAAGCATAAAAGACCCCGATACTTTAGATATGTTGTTTGATTCCGGTATTTTAAATAAAGTTCAGAAATTGAAAAAAGGCGAAAAAGAAACTAAATATTTTAAAGAAATACTAACTACATTAAATACCAATGGTCATTATAGTGATTTTGCAGATATAAATAGTTATGAACCTAACGAATCTGAAAAAACTAAATATAATGAGCTAAAAGATAACACTAAAGAAAAATCATCAGATTCCTTAAAAGAAATTTTAGAAGCATGTAAAAAAGGTGAAATATCTGTAACAAGTGCACTTTATTTATTAAATAAAGTAGCTCCTGATTTGTGTAGTGGCGGGGAAGATAATGTCGGTAGCTTGGAAGATGTCTTTAGAGGTATGGATACACCTGATGAAGAAAAATACATAAGCACTTTCTTAAAATTAATTGCTGCTGCAAATTATAGAACCAAAGAAGATAACACAGAAGTAAAAAGTCCTGAAAGTACAGGTAGTACCGGAGGAACAGGCAGTGCCCAACAAACAAGTGATGCTAAACAACCTAAAAACACCACTCCCGAATCACAAAACCAAGACAGTGGAACAACTGGTAATGATGGTCAAGTTGATAATAGTGCTGCTACACCAACTAATAATGGCGAATATGTGTTTGAAATAACAGATAAAGATAGTTTTGTTAACGCTACTGGGTATTCAATCGACAAAAAGGTAGTAAAAGACGCTGAGGGAAATGAAATAGGTAGCTATGAATATGAAGATGGTGTCTACAAAATAAAACTTACAAATAAAAATGCTTTCGATGAGGCAGTTAAAGGTGTTGATATTAAAAACTATTATTCTGTTGAACAAAATGAAAATGGAGAAAAAACGTACATAATTCATGATGGTGATACTACATATACAATGACATCTGAAACAGCAAATGGTAAAAGCAGAATCGCAAATATTGATAAAGCAACGAAAGACGGCAACACTACTACTACAAATGAAGATATTGGTATAGAATCAATGGCTGATATAATAGATAAAATAAGTGATGAAGATATCAAAAAAGGTCTAATAGAAACTTATAAAACTCAATATGTATTATCGCGAGGAAAAGATGATACAGTAACATACATGTATGAACTCTCAGGCAATATTTTCAATAGTTACAGTATGTCTGTCGATAATGGTCAAGACTATTATAACTTTATGAGTAAGACAGTTCTTAATATAATTGAATTGCATGATGATAAACATTTGAATTATAATTATTCTACAGACAAAGACAATAATGGACATACTGTAGCAAAAGATATAATAGAAGGACTGTATGACAAGTATGATGAAGAAAACCTTACAAATTCACAGATTGCCAATGTTTTTGCATATCTTTCAGAGGGAAGTATGCAACAATTGGCTGAAATAATCAACAGTTTTAATCCTCCTGAAGACAAAGAAAAATACTTTGATTTTATATGTAAAATATTTGAAGAAGTAAATAAATAATAACCATCAATACTCATAATCATTATACATTTTATCAGAATAACTTCTATATTGGCGGTATGTTTCGGGGCTAATGAGCCTCAACATACCGTCAATTAGTCCTACGTCATCTTTTTTTCTCATTTTTATGGCATCATTCGTCATTCTTTTGGCGTTGCGTTTTGAGCTGATAGAAGCAGGCAATGACGTTCCTTGTAACATAATATTTGAAGAAGCGAGTTTTAGAGTTTTTAGTCTGGTTTCTTTGTCTGTATATTGCCAACATCTCCCCAAAAGTTCGTATTCAAGGTTTTTTAGGCGTTCTTTTGCAGACAAATCAGGATACGTGTTTAAAAAATGCCTTCTTTCCATCATTTCTACAATTTTTAATTCTTTTGGGGTCAAATATACGTCAGGTGTTGTTGGCTTTGCGTTTTGGATATCTTGTTTTGTGATATTAACGACCTGTACAGGTTCATAACAAAAAGAAACACCAAACAAACCTAATAAACAAAATAGTGTAAAAATAACACTAAATAAAATATAAAATTTCTTCTTTATCATAAAACGTATCTTAGTTCTTTTTGAAATAAAATAAATTCCTAGAATAATCAGGATTTTGGACTAATATTAATTTTTGTAAAAAAGTAATTAAAATACTAAAGTTTTAAACAAAATAGCCGTTACTTATTCTGTATAAATAAGATGACAATAACGGTTAAGAAAAAGATGAAAAAGTTTATAGTTGGATTGCTAATCCTGTTTAATATTTTTGTTTTTACATCAGATGTATTTGCAACAGATTATTCAAGGATTTCGACAAATCCCAAAATAACAAAAGCTCTAACGAGTCTGGAATCGATAAACAGGCGTGATGTTGTTGCGATATTGCTCGGAAGAAATGCAACAAGAAAAACAATCAGGGTTATGTTTAGAGATTTGAATGTATATGGTTACAAAGACTGTGAAGCGGTAACTATAAAAACAAAAGACAACGGACTCGTTATTTATATTAGCAATGAACATAGAAGTGCAAGTCCGGAATGTATCGCTTGTTTAATTGCTCATGAAGCTCAACATCATACTTTTACAAATTCAAGAGCAGAAGAATTAAGAGCTTGGATTTCAGAAACTCAGGCATGGAATGAGTTTGTTAAAAGAGATAAAAATCTCATAACATCAAGTGAACCTTTGGCAAAAAGAGAAAATTATATAGCAAAAATCAGAGCAAAAGGCGGCGTCCAAGGAGTTCAAAAACTAATCGCAGCAAACCCTGTTTATTCAAAATTAAATTAAAGAATAAAAAAAAAGAAGCCTTCAAAAAGACTTCTTTTAATTTTTTAAATTTTGTTTTGATTATATTTCTGATAACAAATAATCTGCCATCCATTGATATTCAACATGTTCAAGAGCAAGTTCTTTTAATGGAGCAATAGAACCTTCGCCGATTCTAATAAGACTCATTGCAACAATACCTCTTTGCAAGCCTTTTAGAGTTGTAAGTTTTTCAACAAGAAATTTAACTACTTTGTTGCCCATTGCAACGATAGAATTTTCAACATCGTTTTTTGTGACCGTATCTGCTTGTCCCAATAAATAATCCAATTTTTCTGATATATTTTCTTGTTTTACTACGTTAGAATTTACAACTGCTTGCATTTTTCTTCCTCTTAACTTTCTTCTATTGATATTATTTTACACAATAAAAAAACAAAAATGCGTTTTCTTTATACTATCTTTATATCTTTGGTTAAAAAAAATTTCATTTTGGGGTATTATATGAATATGTTTGAATATGATTATGAAAATGAAGATAAAGAACTAAAGCTTGTTGGGTTAGAGCTTATGTTTTTGACTCCTGAAAAACATTCAAACGAAAAAGGTATCACAGCAGTAGAACTGTCAAAAAGGGTGAATTTGAGTCTGGATGTTGTGAAAAAGAAACTAAAAATTCTCTACGAACATGATATCATTCGTTGCTGTGGAATAAATCCAAAGATGTGGAAATTTGATGAGTACAATTTTCAAAGAATGAGTGAAGAAGACGAAATTTATCAATTGTTGAGTTCGTTTGAGGATGTGGATTTCGATAGGTATTTTTGTTATTAATTATGCTGAAAATAAATGATGCTGTAGATTTAACTATAGAAAAATTGGTTTACGGGGGTGATGGACTTTGTCGTTTTGGCAAAGAAAAGTTTGTCGTTTTCGTAAAAAATGCTGTTGTCGGCGATAAAATAAAAGCAAAAATTACATCTTTAAACAAAAAATTTGCAAGAGCGGAAATAATTGAAATATTAGAACCTTCGCCTTCTAGAACAAAACCTCTTTGTCCTTTATATAATGCTTGTGGAAGTTGTCAATTGCAAAATTATGATTATGATTTTTTAATTCAACAAAAACAAGAAGTTTTAAAAGATATTTTTAAAAATACAAAAACAAACATTCTTCCATTCAAAAAAAGCCCAAAGGTTCTTTCTTATCGTCACAAAATCCAATATCCCACTCGCCAAACAAAAAATTCAAAAAGAATTTTGATGGGCTATTTTAAAAACAATTCTCATGATTTAACTAACATAAAATTTTGTCCGATGCAGCCGGATATAATAAATAAAATTGCTCAATATATTCGTGACAATTGGACTTTTGGCTGCTATAGCGAAAAAAGCCACAAAGGTCTTTTGAAAAATGTATTATTCAGAATAAATTCCACTCTAGATAGCGTTTTGATTGTTTTTGTTTTGAATAATGAAGAATATGATTGTAAAAATTTGAAACCTTTTTTTGAAAAACTAAAAAATGAATTTCAAATTATAAAAGGTTGTTTTGTAAATTTTAACCCCAAAAAAACAAACTCTATTTTAAGCGAAAACACAACAAAAATCTTAGGCGATGATTTTATTGTAGAAAATCTAAAAGACAAAAGCTACAAAATCGGCCCTGTGAGCTTTTTCCAAGTAAATCCATACGCAGCAGCAGAACTGTTTGATATTGTAAAAGAAAATGTAAAAGAAGATTCTTCTATATTGGACGCTTATGGTGGAGTCGGTGCGATTGGGATTTATTTGAAAGAAAAAGCAAAGTCAATAACATTGGTTGAACAAAATATAGAAGCAACAAAATTTGCGAAAGAAAATTTTGAACTAAATAAAATAAAAAACTACGAAATTTTAACAGGGGATGCTAAAAATCACTTTTTGAATTTTGAAAAAGAAAATAAAATATTTGATTATACAATACTTGACCCGCCTCGTTCAGGCTGTGACAAAGAGGGTTTGGGGGCAGTGATGAAGCTTGCAAAAAAAATAATCTATGTTTCTTGTAATCCTGAAACTCTAAAAAGAGATATTGATTATTTAATTGAAAATGGTTTTTGCCTAGAATCAATCCAAGGTGTTGATTTGTTTCCTTATACATACCATATTGAAACGGTTGCAGTCTTAAAAAAATAAAAAATTCCCTTGCTTTAATTTAACAAGCAAGGGAAAAATGTTTTTATAGAGATTTTGAATAAATTTCTCTTACAGCTTCTTTTGTTGCTTTTGTTGGTGCTATTTGTAACAAACCTTCCAAAGATGGTGTTGTATAAGTCAATTCAACCAATCTATCAAGGTCATTTTCTGAAAAACCTTCGTCTTTTAGTTTGTTTGGTACACCTACTGATTTTAGCCACTCGTAAACGAGTTTGTTTGCTTCTTCTTTTGTTGTATTAACAGAAATAGAAGGTGCAATAGGAGCTAAAATATGAGCTAGAGTGTCTTTTTTGACATCCCACATATTTTCAACAACAGCAGGTAAAAGCATTGCAAGACCCAAACCGTGTGACAATTCGTGTTTTATTGCAGAAAGAGGGTGTTCCAATGCATGAGTGTAATGCAACAAGCCGTTATCAAAGCAAACACCACCCATCATAGCAGCATAAGCCAAGAAATAACGAGCATTTAAATCTTGCGGATTTTTAATTGCATCCGGTAAATATTTTGCAACCATTGTTGCAACTTCTCTAGCTAAACAAATTGTATAAGGAGAAGCAACAGTTGATGTTGCAGCTTCTATTACGTGGTTTAGGGCATCGATTGATACGTATTTTGTTTGTTTTTCTGACAATTTTACCATCAAAGCCGGATCATCGATAGCATAAGTCGGATAAATACAATCATAGGCAATTGCCGGTTTGTAGTCTTTTTCAACTATAGTTGCAACAGCAAAACGATTTGTTTCTGTACCTGTACCATGAGTCAAATTGATTGCAACAATAGGAGCAGCTTCTTCTGGAGTAAATTTAAATTCGTATATATCATTTACTGTTTTGTCAGGATATTTTAGCAATATAGCGACAGATTTTCCTGCATCTGTTGGAGAACCGCCACCTATTGCGATAACACCTTTTGCACCAAAATCACGAGCTTCTTTAATTGCTTCAGTGATTGCAGTATTTGTAGGGTTTGGTGTAACTTTGTCATAATTTATATAACCAATTCCATTGTTTTCAAGAGCTTTTTGTACGTAATCCCACGCACCTGTTGCTTTGTAAGCATTTCTTCCTGACATAACAATTACTTTGTCTATGCCTTTTGATTTCAAGTTTTGTGCAATGTCTTCAATTTTTTTAATTGCACCAACGCCAAAATAAACACAAGTTCTTGTTCTGATTTCTTTTACTTCGTTAATGTCAATGTCTTTTTCCCACATAGTAAACTCCTAACGTTTTTTGTATCGACAGAAATATTTTAGCATATAATTTTTTGTGCAAAAATAATATTTTGTAATAAAATAAATATTATGTTAAAGAATTATTTTATTGAAATTACAAAAAACGCCATTAATTCTGCAATTGAAGCAAAAGAATTAGGCGAAACTAAAGAATTAAATTTTGAATTAGTTTGTGATGTGCCAAAAAACAAAGACTTTGGAGATTTGGCAATCAATGTTTCAGCTCTTGCAAGAACTGCAAAAATGGCTCCGCCGTTGATTGCACAGACTATTGTTAAACACATAAAACCTGAAAACTACTCGGTTAATGTTGTGAGCGGTTTTATTAACTTTAAGTTAGAAAAAGAATTTCTAAACAAAATCGTTTCAGAGATTCTATCTAAAAAAGAAAATTACCTAAAGACCGATATCGGCAAAGGTGAAAAAGTAAACATCGAATACGTTAGTGCAAATCCTACAGGCCCTTTTCATATAGGACATGGCAGATGGGCAGCATTGGGTTCTGCTTTGGCAAATATCATGAAATACACAGGGTATGATGTTTTTCAAGAATTTTATATTAATGATGCCGGAAACCAAATAAATAAACTTGCAAAATCTCTAGAAATCAGAGTTCGCCAGCTTAAAGGCGAAAATATAGAGATGGAAGAGGGTTTGTACCCTGGAGAATATCTTATAGATTGCGCAAAAAGATACATAAAAGACAACAAGGGTATGTCTTATGGCGATTTTGCAAAAGCTGATATGTTAAGACTTCAAAAAGAATTGTTGGAAAAATTCGGGACACATTTTGATTTGTTCTTTTCTGAGTTGACTCTTTATGAAAACAAAGAAGTAGACAAATGTATGGAAACTCTTAAAAAATCCGGCAAAATCTACGAAAAAGACGATGCAGTTTGGTTCAAGAGTTCTGATTATGGTGATGACCAAGATAGAGTTTTGGTTAAAACTGATGGAAAAAACACATATTTGACAGCAGATATTGCTTATCACAAAAACAAACTCGATAGAGGTTTTGACAGGCTCATTAACATCTGGGGTGCAGACCACCATGGCTATATTCCCAGAATGAAAGCAGCAATCGAAGCTTTGGGCTATGATAGTTCAAAACTGGAAGTTTTGCTTGGACAATTGGTAAATTTAATCCAAGATGGTGAGCAACAAAGAATGGGCAAACGCAAAAAAATGGTTACATTAGACGAACTTGTTGAAGAAGTTGGCGTTGATGCTACTCGTTTTTGGATGTTGATGAGATCTGCCGATACTACTATCGATTTTGATGTCGATTTGGCAAAATCGCAAACAGACAAAAACCCTGTGTTTTATGTTCAATATGCCCATGCTAGAGCTTGTTCAATATTGAGAAAAGCAATAGAAAAAAGACTCGACATAGACAACAAAACAGAGCTTCCACCTTATTTAACAAAAGAAGAAATTGACAATTTTAACAAAAATCCAAACATATTGCCGATGTTTGAAAATCTTTCTGATGAGCAAATGGAAGCTGTTAAATCTCTAATATTAAAATTAGAAGAAGGAAAAGTCCTGTTGTACAATGCTGTTAAATATAGAGCACCTTATATGGTGTGCAAATATTTAATGGAATTGGCAAATAATTTCCATCATTTTTACAATTATACAAGAGTTTTGTCTGATGACAAAAATGACAGTTTGATGAAATTGTCCCTTGTTAATTGCTTTAGAATAGTAATGGCGAAAATGCTAGACTTAATCGGTGTTTCTCAAGTAGAAAAAATGTAGTTGACATTGGATTTTGTTCTTGGTATTCTTTTAATTGCTAAGGGCTATTAGCTCAGGTGGCTAGAGCGCACCCCTGATAAGGGTGAGGTCCCTGGTTCGAGTCCAGGATGGCCCA
>CAKUUG010000030.1 GCA_934692665.1 uncultured Candidatus Melainabacteria bacterium
CTTTTATTATTTGTAGATATTTATGCTTGTATATCCAGTTTCTTTTCTTCTCCTTTTGCCAAATAACAAGAAGCAATACATTCGTTTCCGGTAGAATCTGCGGTTTCGTATGTTATTTTGTTGCCGTTTTTATCGTTGTTAATTTCCAGTATGTTGTTTGCATTAATGAACTTTTTGTCTCCATTGTAGGTATATGTTTGTACAAACATAGGCTTTGTTGTTAATGATGTTGTCATATTTTTTCTCCTTATTTTTATTTGCAGTGTTAAGTATATACAAAACAAAATAAAATAAAAACTGCTTTTAAACAAAGCAGTTCTGATATAAAGACAATAAAGAGAATTAGTTTATTATTGACCCAAATATACTAATGTATCAAGCATAGTGTTTGCTTTGTTGAATACTTGCGAATTTGCTTGTACTAATCTTTGAGCCAAAATCATATTTGAAAATTGTTGCGTTAAATCAACGTTTGATGATTCTAATGCACCTGATGCAACAGTACCTGTACCGTTTATACCTGCTGAAGTGTATGTTACTCTACCGCAGTTTACACCTACTTCGTAACAGTTGCTGCCTGCTGCAACCAACCCTGAGTCATTTGTAACTTTTACAAGTTGCATTTGCATATTGGCTTTTATTAAGATATTGGGGTCAACATACAAAGACGCTCTTCCTGTGTTTGTAATATCGTCATTAATGATTGTACCGCCTGCATCTGTATAGCTAAAATATGTAGAAGAGCCATCTTTTGTAGCTTGTACAGTTAAAACTGAACCATCTGCGTACGTAACAGTCATTACCCCATCTTTTCCAACAGAAAGACTCTTATACAATTGAGTCGTATCTGCTGTATAGTCATCAACTTCTGTAATTGTTGCTGACAAATTTAGTGTTGTTGAAGTAAGAACCCCATTTTCAGGTGTAATATTTGCTAGATTTGTTTGTGATAAGAAATTGCTTCCACCTGGGATTGTTTCAAAAGTTATTCCGCCATTTGATTTGTCAGTTGCAGTAATTACCCCATTTCCCAGTTCAAATGTTACTAAATCACTGATATTTTTTGTAAAAGTTTGAACTTGTTCATTGCCGTCAGGACCTACAGTTGTTTTTGTTGCTGTTCCTGTCAGGCCGTTCAAATTTCCGATCAAATCTGATACTTTTTGGTTTGAATTATCAACTTTTAAATCAAAAACATAAGTCAAACCGCTTTCGGAATCATAAATTGAAAATTTTCCCGAAGTAATAGTTTCGCAGTTGTTTAATTCGTTTATTTTCATATCTTGAAAATTGTTTTTTGGAGTCGGATTTTCGATTACTTTGATTGCAGTTGGAACTTTTATTGGAATTGTAGAGCCTGTAGAAGAAGTTAAAGAATCCATTCCTAATACTTTACATCCGTTTGCTGTACATAAATATCCATTTTCATCCAATGAAAAAGAACCATCTCTTGTTAATAGCATTTGTCCATCTGCATTTTGTACACTAAACCAACCATTTCCCGTCAAAGCAAGGTCAGTTGTTCTGCCTGTTGAAGTTGTACTTGATGCCGAAAAGTCTTTTGTAATTGCTGAACATTGCACACCAACGCCTTTTTGGTAAGGATTTGTACCACCTAAAACTGCAGTTGAATTTGTACCTGTTGTTTTTGTTTGATACCAAATGTCTTGAAAATCTACACGAGAGGTTTTGTATGCTGTCGTGTTCATGTTTGCAACGTTGTCAGATACCACAGTTAGTTGCTCGGTACCAGCATTTAATCCTGTCATGGCATTAAATAATGCTTGTGTCATTTTGTTTGTTTCACCTTTCTTTATTGTCTTATTGTCTTATTGTCTTATTGTTGGTAATAGCTGTTTTATTCTTCTGAAGAACCTGATGAATCTGAAGAAGAACCTTTGTTTAAATATTTATTTAAAGCTTCTGTCAAGCTAGTAATACTGTCAGCGATTGATTTTACACCGTCTTTTATGTCGTTAGTATTTTTGTAGATACTGTCTGATGTGATTTTATCTGCTGGTAATACTTTTGTTATTTGTGACAAAGGTCTTAGTGTACCATTTACAGAAACGCTTGCACCATCTTTGTCATTTAAATTTATATAGTCAACATAACCGTTTTCTACTTTTCCACTTTCGTCAGTTACTTCTACATATTGTCCCATTAGAGAATTTGCTTGGAATGTGGTTGAAAATGTCGTAAAAGAGCTTGTCAGTGCTTCCATTTGTTCTAATGAAGCAAATTGTGCTTCTTGTGCCAACATTTCAGAGTTGTCCATCGGATTTGTCGGGTCTTGGTATTGCAATTGCATACACATCAAATTTAGAAAATTTTGACTGTTGACAGAAGACGAGCTACCTGTCGAACTGCCGGATTGTGTGCTTGTTCCATTTATTGAGGCAGTTGTGTTTTTTAATTGCGTAATCGCTTCACTTACTGATGTCATTTTTAATCCTTATTAGTTTAAACTATAGTTAAATGTATTTGTTAATACACTCGAAAAGTCACCTGTATTATTTTTTGCAAAAAACGAGTCATAATTTGCATTTATGAATTCATTTTGTTTATTTTTTCTGGTTGGATTTTCGTGGTTTTGTTGGTGGTTTTGATTTTCTTGCGAATTTTGACTGTTTTGATTTCCATCATAAAGAGTTGAGCCTTCTTCGCCTGCAGTTTTTATTTGTATGCTATTTACATTAACACCTGCATTTGACAATTGTTGACGAAGGGAATCAATATTTTTTTCTATGTAATTTCTGACTTCTGAATTTTGAGCCAGTATATTTGTAGTCAAACCGTTTTCATTTGTAGTTAATTCAATAGACACTCTTCCCAAATCATTCGGTCTTAGTATCATTGTTAGCTTTTGACCTTGGGCGTTTTTTAGGTTTTGCATTTTTTCCGTTATTTGTCCCATTACATCGTTTGTTTCCATTTTTGTTTGGATGTTTTGGTTTTGTTGTTGGATTGTTTTTGCAAAAGAAATATTTTTAATCATTGAATTGTCGTTTTGGTGCAATATTGTACCATTTACGTTATCGGAATTTTTTGTATTTAGTGCAATTTTTGCGATTTCATCTGAAACAGATAACGCTCCTGATTCGTTCAGACTGTTTGTTTCATTTGTGAATGAAATATCTTCAACCATTTCTAAGTTTTCTTTTTTGAAAACATCTTTCAAATCTCTTTCTTGAATATTTTGTTGATTTTTTTGCACTTGTTCATTCTTTGGTATTTCATTCTGAAATTCTACATTGCTGTTTGCATTGTTTTCTTCTTTTGAAAACGATTCGCTGTTTGTATTTGAATTTTGATTAGAATCATTGCTGAAATTTTCTGAAGCAGTTGAAGAAAAATCGCTGTTTGATGAGTCTTTTTTTGCAAAAATTTCTTCTTGCGTTTGATTTTTTGTTTGTAGAGTTTCTACATTGTCATTGTTTTCAGATGTTGTATTTTCTGTTTCAACATTTTCGAAAGAAAATTCATCAGAATTGTTGTTTTCTATTGATTCTTCGTTTTTGTTTGCAGATGATTTTAAAATTTCTAATATTTCATTTATTGTACTTGTGCTTTGTGTTTGGTTTTTGTCGTTTGATGTTTTACCTGTTGAATCATCTGAAATATTATTTTGATTGTTTAAAGTATCTTTTGCTTCTGCTGTTGAATCTTCTGTTGCAGAAGTTTCAGAATCAATTGCAGAATTTGTTTCTTCTTGAGCGTTTGTTGTATTTTTTATAGATACTGTTTTGTTTACTGGTTCGTTATTTTCGTTTGTTTTGATATTTATAGAATTTTCTTCTTTTGTTTGCGATGTAGTTTCATCATTTTTGATTTTTGTTTCATCTACAACGATTTTATTATCTTCTGTTGTTGTTTTGTTTTCTTCGATATTAGTCGAATTTTTGTCTATATCTGTATTTTCTTTTGAATTTTGAATAGTTGATATAGTTTTATTTATAGTATCTTTTAAATCACTTTTGATATCATCAATAGATGCTGTTTCTGTATCATTTAAAACATCTTGCGAAGAATTTTCATCATCAGAAATTGATGAAAATTTTGTTTGGAGTTTATTGATATTGTTTTTTATTTCATCTAATTTAGAATTCAGCTCTTTTTTGGTGTCTTGCGACAAATCGCTATTATCTATTACTTCTGCTACTTTTTCCAAAACGCTATTGGTATTTTCATCTATTGTTATTTCATCGATAGATTTTTCAATTTCTTGGCTAAAATCATTATCGACCTCGATATTTGTATCTGTAACAACAGTTGTATTAATTGCTAAATACCCGACAGCCTCGTCAAGAGATAAGTCATCATTTTCATTTGTGGAA
Source organism: uncultured Candidatus Melainabacteria bacterium (assembly GCA_934692665.1). Taxonomy (GTDB): domain Bacteria; phylum Cyanobacteriota; class Vampirovibrionia; order Gastranaerophilales; family Gastranaerophilaceae; genus RUG14156. The sequence continues at coordinate 4,338 of CAKUUG010000030.1, forward strand.
TCTGATGTTTCTTTTGTTGTGTTTCGATTGTCAAAAGAAACAACTGGTGATGAACTTACAGGTGAGCTATTATTTATATCAGATAACTTATCTTGCGAGGTATTATCATTTTTTGTTGTTATAGATTTTGAATCACTTTCTGTAAATGTATTATTTTTTTGTGTTTCACTATTTTGTTTTGTTTGGACTGTGTTTTGTGAGCTTTTTTGCTGAACTTTATTTCTTGATATTGCTTGTGTTGTTCTATCGATTGATTGTTGCGAATCTTTTTTTATTTTTGTGTTACTTGAATTAGAGCTTGCTGAATTTACATTATTGTTTGCTGAGTTTGTATTGTTATTGAGTGCTTTTTTATTAATGCTGCTTGTGTTTGATTTTGCAGTATTTGTTAGTATGTTATTTTGAATTTGGTTTGTTTTTGCATTAACATTATCAATCAATTTGAAAAAATCTTGATTTTTTACATCTGAAATATTTGTTGTATTGTTTGAAGTAAAAGTTGATAAGTATGAATCTTTTATAATATTTTCTGTATTTATATCAGTTACAATGTTTTGTGTCATTTTCTATCCTAAGCACTTCTTTTTGAGTTTGTTATATCATCTAGAGTTTTCATCTCTTCGTGTAAAACGAGTTTGTTATATTCTTCTTTTTGTTTTTCTTTCAAGTTTTCTATTGTTTTTAGTTCTATATAGGCTTTTTTTGTACTTTGTTGTTGAACATTCAGCTCTTTTTCAAGTCTTTGAATCACTTCTTTTTGTGTTTTTAGTTCACTGTCTGTTTTTAAAATATATTGCCTATAATTTTCAATGAGCGAAGATGAAAACCCTACTTGCTGAAAGTATTCTATTGAATTTTTTTCTAAATACTCTAACTTTTGCGTCAATTCATTAAGTTTTTCTTTTTGTTCATTGTAAAGTTGAACAATTTTAGACAACTTAATTCTTTCATCTTCTAAAGTGTGGCTTCTTAGCATAAGCACACTCTCAAGGTTAAACTTAAACCTCCTCAATTTTAATTCTATCCCCATATAAAATTATTTTATAGCTAAAGAATATATGAATTTTGAGTTTTGTTCATCATCTGATATATGGAAAAAACTTTAATTATTTTTTTAAAAAATACTTTATATATACTAAAATTGGGACTCATTATTTAAAACAAGCCCCAATTTTAACAAAACTTTTCTAATTATTCTTTGTTCATATTTGATGATTTTAAGTAGCTTTTTGCGATTTCATCATTGTCAGGCAATTGCATTTTTCCATCATCTCTTACATAAATATAAAATACATCTCTATTTTTTGTATTGCCTTCGCTATTTGCTGCAACTTTTGCTTTTGAAGAAGGTTTGTTTGGTTCTTTGTTGATTCCATTTGTATCAACTTCAATCAAAAATCCTGTTATCGGGTCATTGTTTATTTTTGCTATTGAACCTTGGATTTGCCAATAAATGCCATCTGTTGTCGAAAATGAACAGCTGGAAATCGGACTTCCGCTAAATACTGGTTTTGATTCTATATTCAAGTTGTTTGAAAACAGATTGCAAAATTTTATTAATTTGTCGCAGGTGGTTCGTGTTGTTGTATTCGGATTATCGTAATCAGTTGTAGAAGTGAAATAATCTGCCCCTACTATTTTTACATCCGTTGTTTCTTTAAAACCAAAATTGTCAAAATCATAAGGATAGTATGTTTCGTCGTTTACTAATTCAACTACTGTTCTTTCTGTTATAGAGTATGCCTTTTTGAATAATGCTTTGTTTCTGTCTACTTTGTCACCCATTATAGATATCATCAGTCCTGCAATTACTCCAATAATACAAAATGCAACAAGCATTTCTGATAAAGTAAAACCTTTTTGTAATTTTTTCATTGTTTTCCCTTTTTACCAAATAATAAGTACAACCCCGTCTTTATCACCATTGTCTTTTTGATAATATGTTAATAATGCATCAGTCAAGCCGTTTTGCATATTTTGAGGTATCATTTTTAAATATTTAACAAATTCTGATTGCTGAGTGTTGAAGTTCGCTGTTGCTTTTAGGCTCGAATCTGTTTCTTGAACAGTAAAACTTGCTCCGCTGCTGTGTTTGTAGTGATAGTTATCTTTTTCTACATCCGACAAGTCTTCTTGATGAATATCGTCGCTGTTTGCTACCTTTTTGTCGTTGTCTGTTGCATTTTCAATACAATTTATTATTATACTTGTTTTGTTGGGATTTACTCCTGCTTGTTTGTATGATTCACTTTTTGTATTTTGAACGTCGCATTTTGGAACTCTTTGTCCAAAATCACCATACGCACAAGGATTTATGTCGTCTATTACCTTGCAGCTTTTTATATTTCCATCAACAAGTCCGGAAGCACTTTCTCTAATACCTCCTAGTGCTTGTGCAACAACAATTCCATTCTGTTTTACTGTTGTTATGCCGCCATTTCCAACGCCACCCAATTCAACATTTAATGTCATTTCTGCTTCTACTTCTCCGGTTGGAGTTGGAACGACTTCTTGAACTACTTGTCCATCTATGTTGTTTTTTCTGCTTCCTACTGCATACAAGTAGTATTTGTATGCACGTCTATCCATTTCAAAGTTACAGTCAACTGATGATGTAGCTGATTTTATCGCATGTCCGTCATAATGCTGTTGTTTTATTATTCCGCCATCTTTCCAACAAGCATAGAAGCCGCTGATGGTTGTTTTGTTTGTCGGCATTGTTTTTTTGCGTGTAATTATCGAAAGCGTCAACATAATGACAAGAGCCAGTATCATCATCGATATAATAGATTCTGCAAGAGAAAATCCATATTTTTGATTGTTTTTTATCATTTTATTATTATTATCCCTTTTGTGCCTGTGGTCGGTTTTTTGCCATGGACTCCTCCCCAACCGTAGTTTGTTGTGTCGCTTGAAGAGTTGGATAGAAGACTTGCTTGTCTAAGGTCTTCTGAAATATTAAAAAACTCAATATCTTCACTCGATCTTATTCCGCCTTGTGCAAAAGCGACAATCTTTCTCCCGTCACAAGTTAATGCAGCCTCGCATTCCCTGTTTGCTTGTCTATTGACTACACAAATTCTGGACATTTGCCCTGAGTTGTTTATATTGCCTCCCATTCCGACTTCCATCAAATAGCAACCTGTCAATATTCCGCCATATTTTGCAGTATCTTTATAGTCTGCGTTTGTGATTTTTTGATTGTCTTCAAGTGAAGGTAAAAATATTGTTTTTGACTCTCCGGGGTAGCCGAAACTTTTTTGTGTACCTCCGGCACCGCCACCTACAAGTTCTATTGTGTAAAATTCATTTGAATTTTTGTTGTAGTCGAGTTTTGTTTCTTTATGGTTTGATGAATCAGTTAATGTTGCAGAATGAGCATCAAATATGCATTTTGATGTACATTTTGCTATAAAATCATATTTTTTTGCAACTGATGGTTTTACATCTCTTTTTAAAATTGTAACAGGCAAAATAACACATATTACAGCTGTGATGATTGTTGTCAAAACCAATTCTGCAATCGTAAAAGCAAGTTTGCTGTCGTTCTTCAAAATAACCTCTTTTTGAAAAATTACTAATTCTCTATACTTGTAATTTTATCTCAAATATAGCAAAACTTTGGAAAAATTCAATTTAAATACATCTAAAATAGTATATCTATCACAAAATAATATGTTAGTATGTCAAAAAGAGGTCAATGATGAAAAATAAACACGCTTTTACTTTGCCTGAATTACTTGTTGTATTTGTAATAATGGGCGTATTAATAGTAATTTCTTTATATACAATAAATGACAGATATACTGATTTTTTCACACGTTATTATTCAGCTTATGATGCTTTGAACAAAGCCAGCTACAATACATACACAGATACATATTGTAGGGCAAATGGAATTTCTTCTGATGGTCTGACTGATTGTCAAAGAGATGATTCCGGTACAGATGGATATATGGAAAACGGGCGACCATTCCCTGATACAACCCAAAAACTATGCAAAAGGTTAACGGAATACTTAAATGCAACAGACGAAAATGCTTGTGCAACCAATAAAAATTCAATAATCAATGCCCAAGATGATGAATTTGACTCCAATTCAATGCAATTTGAATTGACTAATGGGTTGAGATTTTATTTTTCGAGTCCAAAAAGGATAACAATAAACCACGCAGGCAAAAAAAATAAGATAATAAATTATTATATTGTCTATATAGACTTAAATGGTGATGCAAAACCAAACAAAATGAGTCTTCCTCATCCTGACATAGTTCCTTTTATTGTTACATTTACGGGAGATGTTATTCCTGTCGGATATCCTATATATGACAAAACTTATGCAAGTGCAAGAATAATAGATAGTTATGGAAAGCAAACAAAATCTTATACAATAAACGAAGCAAGACAAATCGCTTTTGGCGCAACTCCATATACCGACATTCCTTTATCTATGATACCGAATTTTGAAGCTATTCTGCCTAGAACAATTAAACCTTCTATTGTTCCTACTTATCAAATTGGTGGTGATAGTGCAAATTCTATGGGTTGCACGGAAGGAACGTTTATTTGTACTGTAAAAATTGATGAAAATTTCGAAAAACGTTATTAATAAAAAAAGCTCCTTTAAAGGAGCTTTTAATCGTAGATTAACTAAATTAATCTTGTACAGAGCCGTCCGGAGATTTTAACTTCCGAAACACCAATGTAGTAATATTATATTTCCCGAAATTTTTTGTTTATAACAATTAATATAAAAATTTTGTCAGATTTCTTTACATTTCTTAAAAAATTAGTCTATTTTTTTTAAAAAAAGGTTGAAAAAAAAACTTTATTCTGTAAAATGAATTTGTCAGAAATATTACATCTCAATAGTCTAAAATACGCTTTTAAAAAAGTTTATTTTGTTATTTTCATTTTTATGATGTAAAGATATATACAGATTTAACTAGAATTACAATTTAGAAAGGTAATATCGTGGAAGAAAACAAAGAAATCCAAACTTCAGAAGAAACACAAGAAACAGCTGCTGTTGAAACACAAGCTCCTGTTGAAGAAAGCATCCACCAAGAAGAAACTCCTCAACAAGGAAGAAAAGCTTCTAGACGTGGCAAAAGAAGAAAAATCGAAAGAGTTGAACCGGTTGAATCAGAATGGAAAGAACAAGTTGTTCAAATTCGCCGTGTAACAAAAGTTGTTAAAGGTGGTAAAAAACTTTCATTCAGAGCAATTGTTATCGTAGGTAATAAAAAAGGACAAGTAGGAATGGGCGTTGCAAAAGCTGCAGAAGTTATTATTGCAATTCAAAAAGCTGTTGCTGATGCTAGAAAAAACCTTGTTAGCGTTCCTTTATTTAACTCAACTATCCCTCATATGATTACCGGTAGATCAGGTGCAGGTTCTGTTATCTTAAGACCAGCTTCTAAAGGTACCGGTGTTATTGCTGGTGGTGCGGTTAGAGCGGTATTAGAACTTTCAGGTGTTGAAAATATTCTATCAAAATCTTTAGGTTCAAAATCTCCTCTAAATGCTGCAAATGCTACTTTAAATGCTCTTAAATCACTTAGAACATTCAAAGAAGTTGCTGCTGTTCGTAAAATCAGCGTTAAAGAAATGTTAGGACAAAAAGCATAAATCAAGGCAAAAGGAAAAAATAAAAAATGGCTAAAATAAAAATTAAACAAGTAAAAAGCACAATTGGTGCTAGTGATAAACAAATCAGAGTAGTTCGTGCTCTTGGTTTAACAAAAAAAGATCAAGTAGTAGAACATGAAGATTCTGCAACAATTTTGGGTATGGTTAAAAAAGTTCCGCACATTGTTGCTATAGTTGATTAATAGAAAATTTAGGAAGGTTAATATAAAAATGTTAAGTTTAGAAGATATTAGACCAAATGAAGGTGCAACTCACGCTAAAAAACGCAAAGGCAGAGGTATTGCTTCAGGACATGGTAAAACATCTTGCCGTGGTAACAACGGTGAAGGACAAAGAAGTGGTAACAGCCACAAACGTGGTTTCGAAGGTGGTCAAATGCCTTCATATCGTCAAATGCCAAAATTAAAAGGCTTCAAAAACAGATTCAGAGAAGAATCTGCTGCAATTAATATTGCAAGATTGGCTGAATTGGATACAGAAGTTATCGATTTGGCTTATTTGCAACAAAATAAAAAAGCTTCTTCCACTGCTGTCGCATTAAGAATTTTAGGAAATGGCGAAATATCAAAAGCAATCACAGTAAAAGCTACATATTTCAGCCCATCAGCTAAAGAAAAAATCGAAAAAGCAGGCGGAAAGGCAGAACTAGTATAATGCAACAAAATATCGACTCAGATAAAGTTGTGCAAAATTTAAAAGCAAGTTGGCAAGCAAGTGGATTAAAGCAAAAGCTTATATTCACTTTTGCCATAATTGCACTTTTTAGATTGGGTGCACAGCTTCCAATATATGGTATTAATAACCAAGTTTTCAGCGGAATAGCAGGTTCAAACGACTTATTCGGTTTTTTGGATATGTTTTCAGGTGGTGCATTGGGTAGAGTATCTATATTTGCTTTAGGTATCGGGCCATTTATTACATCATCGATTATTATGCAGTTGTTGGCGGTTATTATTCCATCATTGGAAAAATTACAAAAAGAAGACGGCGAAGCAGGAAGACGCAAAATCCAACAATATACAAGATTATTTGCAGCAGGTCTTGCTTTGTTTCAGTCTATAATTTTTTCATTGGCATTGTTTAAAATTGGTAATGTTATATTACCCAACGTAAATCATGTAATGTTTTTCGTTGCTTCTACTGTTTCTTTGACAGCAGGTGCTATGATTGTTATGTGGTTGGGTGAATTAATTACAGAAAAAGGTATCGGAAATGGTGCTTCTTTATTGATTTTTGTGGGTATTATTGCAGGTATTCCTATGTATTGTTCAAATACTGCCCAATTGATTCAAAAAGATGCTCACTTGCAACTTGGTTTATTGTTGTTGATTGCAATATTTGTTGCAACAATCATATTTATCATTATTTTGCACGAAGCTGCAAGAAAAGTTCCTATTGTTTCTGCACGCAGACAAGTGGGAAACAAGGTTTATGGTGGACAAAACACAAATATTCCATTCAAACTTAATCCGGGTGGTGTTATGCCGATTATCTTTGCGATTGCAATCTTACTGTTCCCTGCAACGGTTCTTGAAGTTCTTAAAAATATGCATATAAAAAATGTCATATTGAACAAAATATTTGTTGATATGAGTACAATATTCAGTGCAAATTCAATTTGGTATTATATTATTTACTTTGGTTTGATTGTATTTTTGACATTTTTCTATGCTTCAATTATTCCATCAATGCAGCCAAAAGAAATTGCAAACAATCTTAAAAAATATGGTTCTGCAATCCCTGGTGTAAAACCCGGAAAACCTACAGCAGACAAATTAAACGAAATACTTGGAAGAGTAATGTTTATTGGTGCGGTTGCATTGGGTGTAATTGCGATGGTTCCTACTGTTGCAACAAAAATTACAGAAATAACCACATTCCAAGGTATTGGTGCAACCAGTTTGATTATCTTGGTTGGTGTTGCACTAGACTTCATAAACCAAATCAAAACACACATGTTGGCAAAAAATTACGAAAGTTTTTTGCAACAATAAGAGGATAAAATAATGAAAAAAGTATTTATATTTTTAGGCCCTCCCGGTTCAGGAAAAGGCACACAAACATCCAGATTGGCTGATAAATTGTCAATTCCTCATGTTGACACAGGTTCTTTGCTTCGAAAAAATATCCAAGATGGTACAGAACTTGGCGTCATTGCAAAAGGATATATAGACAAAGGTCAATTAGTTCCATTAAAAGTTGTTGCCGATGTAATAAAAGATAGAATCTCTAAAGATGACTGCAAAAACGGTTATATTTTGGATGGTTTCCCTCGTTCAGTTGAACAAGCAGAAGCACTAAAAGAAATTATGCAAGAAGTTGGCACATTTAGTTTAAAAGACGACACAATGGCAGTATACTTTGATATCGATAATGAAATTTTGATTCAAAGATTGGTAAACCGTCGTTCTTGTCCTAAATGCGGAACAATTTACAACCTAATTTCTAATCCGCCAAAAATAATGGATTATTGCGATATTTGTGATACAAAGTTGACGATTAGAAAAGATGATAACGAAGAAACAGCAAGACTTCGTTTTGAAACTTATGAAAAAGAAACGGCTCCTTTGTATGAATATTTTAAACAATTGGGAATTTTAAAAGAAATTCAAGCAGATAAACCAATTGCAGAAATATGGGAAAATCTCAAAGAAATAGTTTTTGAAGATTAAAACAATCAATAAATAATTAATCGCTCTTTTATTTTCAAATCGTTGCAAAATAGAAGAGCGATTTTTACATTTTTATTAATTGTTGCTCATCAAAATTGCTTTGAATGGAGCAAGACTTCTTGCTGAAATTGATTTTGAAGTTGTTCGTTGTTCATTTGCAATTTCAAAAATTCTCATAATTTGACGAATTTCATTTACGTTCTTTGCACATTTAACATCGTAAACGTTTTGTATTTTTTCAGGTGTGATATTGAATAATACATTTAGTTCAACTTCTGTCATAGTTTTTTCTCTCGATTGTCTGTAGCTTTATACATTAATAAAGTGTTTAAAAAGAATTAAATTGCAGAATTGTTCAATTTCTTTACATAACTTTACAGAATGACATTACTTTGCTTTTAAAATGCCTTTTTATCCTTTAAAGTTGAATATCTGGCATATTTCATTTACAATTTAGAACGTAAATACTATTTTGTTTAATGAAAAAATAAGGAAAAACAATGCAAATATTTGAAGAATTGACAAAAAGACAACTTATTGCTCAAATTACAAATGAAGAAGAAGTAAAAAAACTGATAAATTCAGGAAAAGCAAAATTTTATATAGGTTTTGACCCTACTGCTGATTCATTACATGTGGGACACTTTATGGCTCTTTGCTTGATGAAAAGGCTTCAGATGGCAGGTAACAAGCCTATTGTTTTGATTGGTGGCGGAACAGGTCATGTGGGAGACCCGTCAGGCAGAACGGATATGCGTTCTATGATGACAAAAGAAACAATAGACAAAAACTGTGAATGTTTTAAACGCCAAATGGAAAGATTTATTGAGTTTGGTAAAGATAAAGCGATTATGGTAAACAATGCAGACTGGCTTTTAAAGTTAAATTATGTAGAATTGCTAAGAGATGTTGGTTCATGTTTTTCTGTAAATAATATGCTTAGAGCTGAATGCTATAAACAAAGAATGGAAAAAGGCTTAAGTTTTCTTGAGTTTAATTATATGATTATGCAGGCTTATGATTTTTATTATCTAAATGAGCACTATGATTGCAATTTGCAATTCGGTGGTGATGACCAATGGTCAAATATGCTTGCAGGCTCTGATTTAATCAGAAAAAAAACAGGTCGAGATGCTCATTCGATGACGATTACGCTGTTGTTAAATTCTCAAGGCAAAAAAATGGGAAAAACCGCTTCTGGAGCTGTTTGGTTAGATAAAAATAAAACTTCTGTCTATGATTTTTATCAATATTGGAGAAATATCGAAGACGCTGATGTTTTGAAATGCATCAGAATGTTGACTTTCTTACCTTTAGAAGAAATTGAAAAAATGGAATCTTGGCAAGGGGCTGAATTAAACAAAGCAAAAGAAATATTGGCGTTTGAACTTACTTCTTTGGTTCATGGAGAAGATGAAGCAAAAATAACTCAAGAAACTGCTCGTGCAATATTTGAAAAAGGTTGCGATGATGAAAATATGCCAACAACAAAAATTTTGCTTGAGGCTGATAATATATTTTTGTCAGATGTTTTAGTCCAATGTAAACTTGCAACAAGCAAAGGTGAAGCAAAAAGACTTATTCAACAAGGCGGAATTAGTATAAATGAAGAAAAAATATCAGATTTTTCTTTCAAAGTTTCAAAGAAAGATTTGGAATCCGGTGTAAAAATCAAAAAAGGCAAAAAAATATTTCATAAGGCGATTTTATAAATCGCCTTATTTTTTAAGCTAATGTTTTTTGTTTTCTAAATTGCATTTCGTAGAGCTTTTTGTACTCCCCATCTTCAATCTTAATCAATTCTTCGTGGGTTCCTGTTTCTACGATTTTTCCTTCGTTTATAACAACTATTTTATCGGCATTTTTAATTGTTGACAATCTATGTGCAATTACAAAAACAGTTCTGTTTTTCATAAGGTTGTCTATCGCTTTTTGCACAATTGCTTCTGAATTGTTATCAAGAGCAGAAGTTGCTTCATCAAGTATTAATATAGGTGCATTTTTAATAAATGCTCTTGCGATTGCTACCCTTTGTCTTTGTCCACCTGATAGTGTTGTACCTCTTTCACCAATCACTGTATCTATGCCATCCGGCATATTTGTGATTGTTTCATCCAAATACGCACAATGTATTGCGTTTTCAAGATCTTCTTTTGATGCGTTGTAGTTTCCCATCATGATATTTTCTCTTATTGTGCCTGAATACAAGAAATTATCCTGAAAAACAACTGCAATGTTTCTTCTTATGCTGTCTAGAGAAAATTCTTTTATATTTGTACCATCAAATTTTATTTCGCCTTGTGAAATATCATAAAATCTGGAAATCAAATTAACAATCGTACTTTTGCCTCCGCCGGAATTTCCGACAAATGCTACTGTTTCATTTTTATTTATAGTTAAGTTGATATCTTTTAAAACGATTTTTTCCGGATTATAACCAAAAGTTACGTTTTGAAGTTCTATTTTAGAAGTTAAACATTTAAATTCTTTTGGATTTTCTTGTTCTTTTATTTCAGGCATAATATCAAACAATTCAAATACCCTGCCCAATGCGACGAATATTTTTTGAATGCTTGTCATTGTGTTGCCTAGTGTTTTTACTGGCTTGTACAACAAAAGCAAAGAAGTTACAAAAGAAGCAAAACTACCTGCTGTTATTTGGCCTGATGTGATAAGGCTTGTGCCATAATACAAGACGATTGCAATACCAAATGAAGCAATCAAATACATCAATGGCGACATCCAGCCTGAGCGTTTAATCAGGTGCATAGAAACATCATACGATTGTTTAATTTGTTCTTTGAACAAGTTTACTTGTCTGTTTTGTAGTTGATACGACGTCATTACTTTGTTTCCGGAATATGTTTCATTCATATTAGTTCTGATATTTCCGGATATTACCATATTTTCGTTTGAAGTCTTTTTGATTAAATTTCTAATTAACAATACAGGAACAAAAGCAACACACAATACCAGTACTCCGACAACTGCCAATTTCCAAGAACTGTACAACATTACAGCAATTAGACCCAATGCTCCAAACAAGCTTGTTGTAATGGTTTTTATTTGGTCTATTAAGCCATCTGCGGCAGTCTGTGGGTCGTTGAGGTATCTTGATTGAATTATACCTGAAGAGTTTTCGTCAAAGAATTTTATATCCATTTGAACAAGAGTTTTAAACAAATCTATTTTTACTTTGTTTGTAATTCTTTGGCTTGTCCATTCTGACAAATATGTATTTAAATATCTCAAAACCCCTTGTACTCCTGCAAAAATTACTACACCAAAAGGTATAATGTATGCAAAAGTTTGCCATTGTAAAACAAAATCATGATTAAATATTGCAAATTCAAGATTTTTTTGTCCGACAACATAGTCCATATAAGGTTTTAGTGCAAAAGCCGTAACGCCATCCAACAATCCTAACGGCACTGCAACTAAAAAGCTCAAAAACACTCTAAATAATACAGGTTTAATATATGGAAATATTCTCGATAATAACCAACTGTACTTGTATGAATTTTCTGCTTGGGTTTTACTTAGTTTCATTATTTGCTCCGTAATTAGTTTATATTAAACTTAGCATAAACATTTTTTTGTATCAAATTTCACTATTTGTAATCTATTTTGAATATTTTTCTTCAAGCTGAATTAAGGCTATCTTTAATTCTTGCTCCATTTCAAGTTGTCTTTTTCTGATTTTATCGATTCCGTTTGCCAATGGTTCCATAGGGTCGCCTGTTGGATTTATATTGGTTCCGTTGAGAGAGTTTTTTATTTCTTGAATATCTTGTTCTGCTCGTTCGATTATATCTATAATATCTTCAATATCTTCGTCTGAATAACCCTTTTTACACAATTTGACCGCAATATCAAGTTTTATATTGTTTCTTTGCTCATTAATTTCTTCTGTTTTGGATTTTTCTTCCTTTTTTTTATTAAAAAAGAACATTTAAAACCTCTAATTTTCTATACTGTATGTGCTTACTTTTTCTGCTGAAAACTTATCTATGTACAAAAACAGCCATTCTCTATATCTCAAATACATCCACAAAGGGCTTTTGTAGTATTTATAGCACTTTTGTTTGCATTCTTCAAGTATAGAATTTAGTTCTTTTTGCGTCATTCCGACAGATTCAAAATTTATGCTTGTCGAGAATTCGTTTTCTTTTGGATAAATCTTTGTTATTCCAAATTCTTCAGGTGAACAAACAATTTTTGCGTGTTTTCCCATAGTAAAAACGCTTCTTCCATAAGAATTTATCAAATCGTGATTTTCACACAACATATCGATAGTTTTTCTTGCATCTTCCACGGTTTCTAGCGGGTAGCCGAAAAAAATAAAAGCAAAATTCCATATTCCGTATTTTTTGGCAAGTTTCATTATCTCAAATCTTTTGTCTAAATCAATACCCTTGTTAATTGATTTCATGATTTTATCAGAACCTGATTCCAGTCCCCACATTACCATCTTTAATCCCGCTTTTGCACCCAAATCCAAAGTTTCTTCATCAAATGCAGCTTCTAGCCTTGCATCACAGAAGAATTTCGGATTAATGTCGGTTTTTAACAGTTCTTTTGCCAAATCCTTCAAATAAACAGGTGACAAAGAATCGTCAATAAATTCGTAGTGGGTTATTCCATATTTTTCTTTTAATTCTTTCATTTCAGAAAGAACTTTTTCGATATTTTTTACATTATATTCTTGCCCAAAATCTTGGTCACAAAATGTACATTTTCCCCAATAACAACCTCTTGATGTTTGGTAAGGAAGTACAATTTCGGGCGTAAAGTATTTTTTAAAATCAAAATCATCCAGATTTAGATTGTGAATATCATTCAATTTTTTTGGGATTTGCTTTTTTGTTTGAAATACTTTTTTATCTTTAAAATAAATCAAATTCGGCACTTGTTCGATTTTTATTTCGTTGTTAATATATTTTGCAAATTCAACAATCGGACCTTCGCCTTCTTCTACAGATACAGAATCGCAAAATTGTGAAAATTCGGGATGATTTTTTATTTCATCTGTTATTCTTCCAAAAAAATTTCCCCCGATGTTGATATGTGCTTTTGTATATTTTTTTAATAAATAACAAAGAGTTAAACCCGGAATAAGCTGGCTTGTTGAATTGAGAGAAATTGCAATAAATTTTGCTTTTTTCTTTTTAATTTCTTCGATTTTTGCTTTGAAAAATCCCCAAAACAAGTTGCTGTCTTTGTCGAAAACGAAATGTTTTATGTTTTCGTATTCTAATTTTAAAATTGCATTGTATTGACCATCAAATTCTAATGTTGTAGGACTATATGCCAAAGACACAAGCTCTAATGCACAATCTACAATGTGAAGTGCTTGGATTAAAAATTTTGGCTTATAAAAATCTTCTTTTGAGCGAATTACTTCTAGAGCATATTCTATGCTTGCAGGTATTCTTTCGTAAAAAGAAATGTCTTTCGACAAAAATTTCTTAAGTTTTGAAAACTTATACAAATAACACTGTTCTTCTATAGAATATTTGTTTAGTTTTTTATCTTTTGTGTAAATTTTTCTTATATTTATAAATAAAGTTACATAGTCTTTTTTGATTTTTTCCAGAATATAAAATATATATGCTCTATTCAAAATAGTATTGTAAAATTCTACATTTAAATCTAGCGTTTCTACATTAAACCCCTCTTTTTTCAATTGCCCCGTCAAAGATGCCAGTGCAAAATGTGGACTAATCGGAGTCCACTGTGGCGGAAAAATGAGCAACATTTTATTAGATTTCTTCATAATTCTTTATACAGTTGTTATTCTAGCTTAAGAAGTGGAATTGTAAAACATGTATCGAAAAAAATACAAAAAATATAGGAACGATTGGAAAAAGTAGTAAGTGAGGTGTGGCTATGTCTTTAATAAGAACAAACAAAATTAATTTAGATAAACAACTTGTTCAAAGCAATAAACTTTCTAGCGGTGAAAATTTTTATTTGCAACCGTCGAGTTTTGTATCGGGTGGTTCTTCTGATGCTGCTGTTTTGGAAGCAAAAGTTGGCGTATTAGAAATGCAAATTGGAGAAAAAAATTCTCAAATTTCAACAAAACAAACAGCTGTTGACTCTTTGCAATCAGAATTGTCTTCTTTAAATACTTCTTATGATTCAACTTTGCAAGAAGTAAACAATGCAAAAACCAACTATGATACTTTGGTTTCTCAAACATCTTCCATTTCTCCAACAATTGAACAAGAAGTTGTTAATGAAGATGGTTCAATAACAACGCAAACTGTTGAAAATCCTGAATATAAACAATTGCAAGAAGCAATTGGAAATGCAGAAACAAAATACGATGAATTGCAAAAAGCAGCAGATGACATAAATCAACAAATCCAAGAAAAGCAAAGAGAATTTGATACTGAAAATCAAATTCTTGAAAATTTAAATTCTGAAGTCCAATCTCTAAACACTGATTTAGATACAACGCAACAAAAACTTCAAGAAATGAACGATTCAAATGATATGCAAAACAATCTTGCTATGCAAAATATGGCAGACGAAACTTCTTCTGAATCAGAAATATTGGGTGAAGTTGATGACGCTATTAAAGAATACAAAGAACAAGCAGTTGGAACTTATGATGAGTGGACTGCAAAATTGCAAGCTGCCGGTCTAAAAACAACATATCTATCAGCCGGTGAAACAAATTTTGCAGAATATGGGGCAGCTTTATCTGATTCATTAAAACAAGAATTGATAAATAGCTTTGATACTTCAGAAGACTATGTTCTTCAACAAAAATTAGCCGGCTTATATCAAGGAAGAAGCAATATGACGACAGCTGAATTTGTTGCTTCTTGCCAAGCAATGGGCTTAAATGTTCAATCTGATTGGGTGTCCACATCATATCTTGTTGATGCAAAAGCAACGGGTGGCGGACAAGCGGGTCTTAATCAAAATGGTGCGATTACGGTCTTGACCATAGTTGATCCCTCTACAGGTGCTGAAATAAAAATCGCAGATACAAACGGTAATGGTGCAATTGAAATTGAAGAATTGTTTATGAACGAATTGTTATCTGGTATTTCAAAAACAATTGATACAAGCAATTTTAAAGCTGCAATTAGAGGTACAACAATTTCTTCTGTTGAAGATGCTCGAGCCGAGGCGGAAAAGCTAAAAGAAGAAGAAAGCAAGAAAGAAGAAGATAATAGAAAAACAATATCTTCCTCTGATAAATCAAAAATTATTGATAAATTGAAACAACAATTTATTGAATCCGGTTATAGCGTTGCAGCTGCTTATTCTAAAGCAACAGAAATTGTTGAAAGTAACTATGTTGTTTCTTCCGGTGCAGAAAGTATGAAAGATGATGCTATGCAATTAGCAATTACAAAATTATCAACAAAATAAAAATCAATCAAAACAATATCAAGCGTTGCTTTATTGTAACTAGAAAAAGAGGTCAAAGAAGAAAAAGAATTGTTAAAATGCTAAAAAATGAAACAAAAAATAGGGCTTTTATTAAAAGCCCTATTTTCGTATCCGAAAAAAAGTTTATTCTTTTGTATATTCTGCATCAATTACATCATCATCTTTTTTGTCATTGTTAGATGAAGTATTGTCTTGTGCATTTCCGGTTGCTTCGCCGTTTTGTGATTCTTGTTGAACTTGTGCATAAGCGGCTTGAGAAATAGCATACATTGTTTGTTGCAAATCTTCTGACAATTTTTTTAATTCATCAATTGATTTGTTTTCATCAAGAGCTTTTTTCAATGCTTCTCTTTGTTCATCAAGTTTTGTTTTGTCTGTATCAGATATTTTGCCTTCAAAATCTTTTACGATTCTTTCTGCAGCACCAACCAAAGATTGTGCATTGTTTTTAACTTCTGCTTCTTCTTTTTTCTTTTTGTCTGATTCAGCGTTAGATTCTGCTTCTTTTACCATTCTATCTATATCAGATTCTGACAAGTTAGAAGAATTTGTAATTGTGATTTTTTGTTCTTTGTTTGTTGCTTTATCTTTTGCAGTAACATTTACAATACCGTTTGAATCGATATCGAATGTAACTTCGATTTGTGGCATACCTTTCATTGCTGGTGGAATACCATCTAGTCTGAACATACCTAGTGATTTGTTGTCACCTGCCATTGGTCTTTCACCTTGTAAAACGTGAATATCAACGGCTGTTTGGTTGTTTTCTGCAGTTGAGAAAGTTTGAGATTTTGAAACAGGGATTGTTGTGTTACGTGGAACAAGAGGAGTCATTACACCGCCTAATGTTTCAATACCCAATGTCAATGGAGTAACATCCAACAATACGATATCTTTGACTTCACCGGCCAAGACACCTGCTTGAATTGCTGCACCAACCGCAACAACTTCATCAGGGTTAACTGATTGGTTAGGTTCTTTTCCTGTGTATTCTTTTACTAATTGTTGAACAGCAGGAATACGAGTAGAACCACCAACTAGAACAACTTCATTCAATTCTGATTTTGAAATGCCGGCATCTTTTATTGCTCTTTCTACAGGAGTTTTGCATCTTTCTAACAAATCATGTGACAATTCTTCGAATTTTGCACGAGTTAAATTGATATCCAAGTGTTTTGGACCTGTAGCATCAGCAGTAATAAATGGAAGATTGATGTTTGTTTGAACAACAGATGACAATTCGCATTTTGCTTTTTCTGCCGCTTCTTTCAATCTTTGCATTGCTTGTGTATCATTTCTCAAGTCAATGCCTTCAGTTTTTTTGAATTCATCACACAACCAGTTGATGATTTTTTGGTCGAAGTCATCACCACCTAGGTGAGTATCGCCTGAAGTTGAAAGAACTTCGTGAAGTCCTTCTGAAATTTCTAGTACAGAAACATCAAATGTACCACCACCAAGGTCAAATACAAGAACTTTTTCTGTTGTCTTTTTGTCCAAACCATAAGCCAAAGCAGCTGCAGTAGGTTCGTTTACGATACGGAGTACATCCAAACCTGCGATTTTACCGGCATCTTTTGTTGCTTGACGTTGTGCGTCGTTAAAATATGCAGGAACTGTAATAACAGCACTTGTAACTTTTTCTCCCAAGTAATTTGAAGCATCATCTGCTAATTTTCTTAAAATCATTGCAGAAATTTCTTGTGGAGTGTAGTCTTTGCCGTCTATATTTTTTTTGTAATCTTCACCCATGTGACGTTTGATTGAAATGATTGTGTTATTGGGGTTAAGAATTGCTTGACGTTTTGCTAATTGACCAACTAATCTTTCGCCGTTTTTTGCAAAACCCACGATAGATGGCGTAGTTCTAGAACCTTCAGCGTTAGCGATAACGGTAGGTTTTCCACCTTCCATTACAGCAACAACCGAGTTTGTTGTACCCAAATCGATACCGATTGTTTTTGCCATAATTATTATCTCCTTTGTTTTTATATTTCTTCTTACATGATTAAAATAACACTGTTTTTTTAACATGCCTGAAAAATAAACAATTTCTTAATAATTTATAGGCCAAAATTTATTTGATACCTAAAAAATCTTTCAAAGATCTTTTTGTGAATCTTTCGTTAAGTAACTTTAACATTGTTTTATCGCTGTGAGGGTGTTTTGAGATATTTACTTTTGGATTTATAGGAAGTAATGATTTGATTTTACCTAAAATTCCTGCTTCTTCTTTAACTTTCGTCAAAGATAATTTGTAAAAATCACCATCAGTACCGCGGCTGGTTCCGTTGCGATTGATTCTTTTTACATTGGCATAAATATCGTATTTACCTGCTTCTTGTGCAACTTCGTTTAACATTTTATTATTTTTTACGCATTCACTAAAATAACTGCGGCTTTTACTTTTCACAATTAATTTTCCATTGAAATTGGTTGGCTGGGTGTTGTTAATTTTCATATTATCCTCTCAAGTTATATAAATACCTTGCTTATAACGTACGTAAATGTAAAAATTTGCTTTTAAAAAACAAATATTTTGTTAAAATTTGTAAAAAATATAATTCTTAAAAAACTAAAAATCTAAACAAATATAACAAAAGAGCTAGAAAAGATTATTTTCTAGCTCTTTTTGAATAATATATTATTTTAGCAGTGTTCAAGGATTGAAAATTACATCATTCCCATTCCTGGCATTCCGCCGCCCATACCACCCATTGGCATTTCTGGGGCTTTTTCTTCAGGGATTTCTACAACTGCTGCTTCTGTTGTTAATAACATAGAAGCTACTGAAGCTGCATTTTCTAAAGCAGAGCGAGTAACTTTTGCAGGGTCAACGATACCTGCTTCAAACATATCAACATATTTGTTGTTCATAGCATCATAGCCATAAGCACCTTCGTGTTTTCTAACTTCATCAACAACAACTTCGCCTTTAGCACCTGCATTGTTTGCGATTGCAACAACAGGAATATCCAGAGCTGCTGTTAAGATTTTGAAGCCTGTTTTTTCGTCATCATTGTTAAATGTTCTTGTTTGAAGTTCTTTTTCAAGTACTTGTTGAACTCTCAATAATGCAACACCACCACCGGGAACAATACCTTCTTCTTGAGCGGCACGAGTAGCATTCAAAGCATCTTCAATTCTTAATTTTGATTCTTTCAATTCTACTTCAGAAGCTGCACCTACTTCAATTACTGCAACGCCGCCTGATAATTTTGCAACACGTTCTTGTAGTTTTTCTTTGTCGTATTCTGAATCTGACATTTCGATTTGTTTTTTAATCAAAGCAACTCTTTCTTCGACATTACGTTTTGTAGAATCATCAACAACGATTGTGGTTTCGTCTTTTGTAACTGTAACACGTTTTGCTCTACCTAACATTTGAACTGTGATATTTTCTAATTTGATACCAAGTTCTTCTGTAAACATTTGACCGCCGGTAAGAATTGCAATATCTTCTAACATTGCTTTTCTTCTATCACCAAATCCAGGAGCTTTTACGGCAACGCATCTTAAAACTTTTCTCATAGTGTTTACAACAAGTGTTGCTAATGCTTCGCCTTCAACGTCTTCTGCAATCAATAACAATGATTTTCCGTCACGAGCAACTTGTTCTAGTATTGGAACAAGGTCAGCGATAAGGTTGATTTTTTTGTTTACGCAAAGTACATAAGCATCTTCCAAAACTGCTTCCATACGCTCAGCATCTGTAATGAAATATGGTGAAATATAACCTTTGTCGAATTGCATACCTTCAACGATTTTTTTATCTGTACCGAAAGTTTTTGATTCTTCAACGGTGATAACGCCATCTGTTCCTACAACTTCCATACAATCTGCAATCAAATTACCGATGAATTTGTCGTTTCCTGCTGAAATTGCAGCAACTTGTGCTCTCATTTCTTTTGAATCTACTGATTTAGACATTTTTTTGATTTCAGCATGAGCTGTTTTTACTGCTTCTGAAATACCTCTTTTGATGCCCATTGGATTTGCACCGGCTGTAAGGTTTTTGATACCTTCTTTAAAAATTGCTTGAGCTAAAACGCTTGCTGTTGTAGTACCATCGCCTGCAACATCGTTTGTTTTAGATGAAACTTCTTTTAACAATTGAGCACCGGCATTTTCTAAACCGTCTTTCAATTCGATTTCTTTTGCAATTGTAACGCCATCATTTACGATTTGTGGTGCACCGAATTTTTTTTCTATAATAACATTACGACCTTTTGGTCCAAGTGTAACTTTTACTGCGTCTGCTACAGCATTAACACCTTTTAATAAGGCTTCTCTAGCAGTTGTATCAAATACGACTTTCTTAGCCATTTTTTCCTTCTTTCTACTAACTAGTTAATTGCGTTTATTTTATGCCTCAAGAATAGCCAAAGCATCTTTAACAGATATTATTTTATATTCAACATCGTCAACTTTTACGTCTGTTCCTGAATATTTAGCAAACAATACAACATCGCCAACTTTTACTTCCATTGGTTCTTTTTCGCCGTTGTCCATAGTTTTGCCTGTTCCAACAGCTACAACTTCACCTTTTTGTGGTTTTTCTTTTGCACTATCTGGAATAAAAATTCCGCCTGATGTTTGTTGTACATCGTCAATAACCTTGATTACTATTCTGTCTGCCAAAGGTTTAATCATTGTAATATCCTCCTTATCTTATTAATTTATATTATTATAATATAAGTGATTTTGAAAAAGATAGAATATGTTAACAAAAAATTAATTATTCATAATTAAAATGACTTGAATTTTTGTATTTGTTTAGATATTATTTTAATATACCAAATTTTAGAGATGTGTCCGAGTGGTTTCAGGTGCAGACCTGGAACGTCTGTGCGGGGGTCATACTC
>CAKUUG010000031.1 GCA_934692665.1 uncultured Candidatus Melainabacteria bacterium
AAAGTTGCTGAAAAATTCGCTGAAGATGGAAAAACTTTGATAAAAAGAGCTTCTCAAAACGGTGAATTTTTAACAATCGATGACTTTATCGAAAAAACAAGAATAGAAGCCCAAAATGGAAAATTGCACATTTTTTCTACCGGAGTCGAACTCTCTGGAAACAATATCAAAAAAGCACAAGAACGCTTCTGGTTTAATGGTGGAGAATTAAGCAGATTTGATAAAGGCTATGAATACCTCAGTGATGATTCTTGGAAAGCAGGAGAAGTGTTTATGTTCAGTCATGGAGGATTGGATATATTCAATAAAGGTTATGAGACTTCTGTCAATGGTAATAAGGCAGAAGAAAGCTTTAATTTCGTATCATTTGTTACTTTAGGCTTTGATAAACCTGTAGTCACTAGTAGATCTTTGGGTAGTTTTCTAAAAGGTTATGAAAGTAACGCTTATTCTACTGAAAAATCTAAAGAAGGATTTTATTTTAATAATGGTGAATTGACACAATTGCGAAAGGGAACAGAAATTAACAATAACCAAATGAATATTAAGGAACTATTCGTATTTAAGGATGGAGAATTATGTGAATTTCAAAATGCTGCTGAAATATTTCAAAATGGTTCAAATAAAGCAGAAGAAGTATTTAGTTTTAAAGATAAAAAAATAAGTAATTTTTGTAAAGGTTTCGAATGTTCTTCCGAAGGTTCTGCAAAAACGGAAGAAATGTTTGAATTTAAAGATGAAAAGCTATCAGGGTGGACACAAAATAAACAAAATGCAATGTCATTCGATAGCGATGGAAAATTGATACCGGATGATAAAAAAGATGAATAGATAATTTGACAAAAAAAGTAATAACAAAAGCAGCAGATGGAAGCGCATTTAGTAACGAGCAAAATGAATCAAATCTATATATTCCTAAAATCAATGCTTTTGTTGTAAAAGTAAATAGTATTGAAGATATACCGGAAGAATTTTTAAAATATGTTAAAGAACATGATTTGCCAATTTATTTGTTGGGTGAATAAAACCAAACCAAACCAATCCAGATGGAACAATCGGAACGTTTGTTCTTGTAAATCCTTGGGGTGTTATGGAAACGGAATTAACATATCAACAAGTATTAGACTATGGTAAAGCAATATATATAGCAGAAAAAAATTAAAAAGTTATCTTTAACACTGCTTTCAATTCATCAACATCAAACTGTGTTTAACAATGTTTTCTTTCAATGTTTTTGGGTAAGGAGTGTCTATGATTTTTTTAAAATTGTATAGCCAATTGTTTTTGTCATAAACAATATTAAAATTTTTTAAAGTATACAAAAAGCACGTGGTGTAACCATTTTGAGGATAATATTTTATCCAAGTGTTGTTTACAATGTCTTTAAACCATTCGGTATTCCAATACATTACATCAAGCTGTTTGTTTAATTTGTCTACAAAATATTCATCACCCGAGCCAAAATATTCACACCCGATTTCGTATTTTGAAGAAATTGGTTTTATGATATTTTTTCTTGCTTCAATAGGGATATTTTCTTTAGAAAAGATATAAATATCTATATCAGAAATAGTGTCAGAAGTTTTTGCAGTTGTTGAACCTCCGATGGCTATTGCTTCTATATCTGTTGATGTTGCGTATTGTTTTAGTATTTTTTCTAAAAAATTATCCATAAAAATCCTATTTTTTTAGAAATTATACTACAAATTCGTTTGAAAGTTTAAAAATTGTTTTGATTTTGCATTATAGATTTATAAACTTGGGCGTATTGTCTTTGATGGTTCTTTTGCCATCAGGTGTTATTGTGATAATTTTTTTACCTTGACCATAGTCTACAGTTATTATTTTATCTCCCAATTCGTTTATTTCTTGAGTTCTGGTTGCTTTTATTTTGCCATTTATGGTTGTAATGCCGTCTTTTGTTGTTCTGTATGTAGATTCTTTTTTATATTTAATTGGTGATAATTCTAATTTACTATCTATTATTTCGCCAGTTTTTGTATTTGTGGTAGTTCTTCTTAGGGCTTGTCTTCTTAGGGAATTATTGGTTTTTTCATACAAGTTTAATTCCTCTTTTGTTGACAATATTGTGCCATCTGACAATTTTTTGACTTTTGAAACAACATCACCATAAAATCCACGTTTTTTTGTTATAATTTCATCTTGCGAAATTTGGGTTTTTCCAATCGATTCAAAACTATCAGAATAAATATTGTGTATGAATGTTTCTATGGTTTTGTTTCCGTTGTCATTTGTATAAACTTTTTTGATAGTTGGAGTCATTGAGTCTTTCAATTCTTTTGAGATTGTTTTGTAGATTGTTGATTCTGTTAAATTTCCGTCTTGGTATTTCATTACTACTTTGCCGTTTTCTTTTGGCGCTGTGATAGTTCCTGAAAACAATTTATTTTTTGCTTTTGCTATTCCTTTTTCAAAATTTCCTATTTTTTTAAATTCTTCGTATGATAAATCTTGTGGTACTTTGTTGCGTTTTGCAAATACGATGCCTGCAGTCACAATACAAGCCAAACCCGCTAGTCCGCCGATTAAAAATTCCTTTTTATCTATTGAAGAATTGGCGTCTTTTGGGTTTTTTGTATTTTGTTTATTCACAAAAGGAATGTTAGGCATTGTATTGATAATAGGTGCGATAGACATTGCTATTCTCCTTCTTAAAATGATTATACTGTTTGAAAACTAGTAGAACATATAATTTGCTAAAAATAAAGGCAAATTTTACAAAAATTAATAGTTATTAACTATTAAAAATATACTCATAGACATTAGAAAATAGATAATGTGATTTATATAATACTTATTACTATGGAATTAAACAAAGATGTTGAGAAAAAATTTGGTGCAAAACTTGCTTATGTTAGAAAAAGCAAAAAACTATCCCAAATAAAATTGGCAGAGATTGTAGATATGAATTTTAATTACATAGGACAAATTGAGCGTGGCGAAGCTAATGTTACAATAAATACAATGAAAAATCTTGCCAATGCTTTAGAAGTTGAATTGTCGGAATTGTTTGATTTCAAATTTTAAAAGTATTATTTTTCTAAGTATTTTTTCAGGTATTTTCCGGTGTAGCTATTTTTGTTTTTTATTATTTGTTCGGGTGTGCCTTTGAAAACGATATTTCCGCCGCCTTCTCCACCTTCCGGCCCTAAATCAATTATCCAATCTGCACATTTTATGATATCCATATTATGTTCAATAATAAGTACGGTGTTTCCGTTGTCTGCCAATTGTTGAAGCATGAGCATAAGTTTATCTATATCATAAAAATGAAGTCCGGTTGAGGGTTCATCCAGTATATATAGAGTTTTTCCCGTTGAACGTTTGTTCAATTCCAGTGCGAGTTTTACTCTTTGAGCTTCGCCACCTGATAGCGTTGTTGCACTTTGTCCCAATTTTATATAATCAAGTCCTACGTCGTACAAGGTTTGTAGTCTGTTTGCAATTTTTGGTACATTTTTGAAAAATTCAAGAGCTTCTGCAACGTCCATTTCTAAAACATCTGCAATTGATTTTCCTTTGTATTTTACTTCTAGAGTTTCTTGATTGTATCTTTTTCCTTTACAAACATCACAAGTTACATAAACATCTGACAAAAAATTCATCTCTATTTTCAAAACCCCGTCGCCTGAGCATTTTTCACATCTTCCGCCTTTTACATTGAAAGAGAATCTGCCTTGTTTGTAGCCACGCATTTTTGCTTCCGGAGTTTGAGCAAACAATTCTCTAATATGAGTAAAAACTTCTGTATATGTTGCAGGGTTTGAGCGAGGAGTTCTGCCTATTGGAGATTGATCGACTACAACCAGTTTGTCTATATGCTTAAAACCTTTGATTTCATCGACGCCTTGGGGTTTTGGTTTGTTTTTGAGCAGTTCGTGGCGTGCATATTCTGAAATTATATCAGACACTAAAGTTGATTTTCCTGAACCTGAAACACCTGTTATTGCAACAATTTTGCCTAAAGGAATATTTACATCAATATTTTTCAAATTGTTTTTGTGGGCATTTTTGATTTCTAAAAATTCTCCGTTTCCTTCTCGTCTTTCTTTTGGAACAGGAATTTGTTTTTTGCCTGACAAATATTGACCGGTTAAAGATGTCGGACAGTTTTTTATGTCTTCTAAAGTGCCGCTTACAACGATATTTCCGCCTTTTACTCCTGCATAAGGGCCAATATCTACAATATAGTCACTTGCTTTCATAGTGTCTTCGTCATGTTCTACAACAATCAAAGTGTTGCCCAGATTTCTTAATTTCATTAATGTCGAAATCAACATATCGTTATCTCTTTGATGAAGCCCAATCGAAGGTTCGTCCAATACATACAAAACACCAGACAACCCGCTTCCTATCTGAGTTGCAAGGCGAATTCTTTGGGCTTCGCCACCTGAGAGTGTACCTGCACTTCTTGCTAAAGTTAAATACCCCAAACCCACATCAAGCAAGAATTTTAGCCTTGCTCTGATTTCGTCTAATAATTGGTGAGCGATTTTCATTTTGAATTCGTTTAAAATCAAGTACAATTCTTGAACAAAGTCGTATTCTTTTTCGATAGACATTGAACAAAATTCAAAAATATTTTTGTTGTTTATCGTGACACCGAGTGCAAAAGGATTCAATCTGCCACCATTACAGGCTTTGCAGGGGATTGTTATCATATATTTTTCTATTTCTGCTCTTACAATATCAGAATCTGATTCGTATTTTCTTGTTAAATATGGAATTACCCCTTGATAGCTCATAATGTGAGTACGATAGTGTTTTGTGCCAAAATCTGCATAAGTAATTTTGATTTTTTCATCACCGTTTCCGTACAAAATTATACCTTTTTGGGCAGGTGTCAGAGATTTGAACGGTGCTTCGAAATCAATTTTGTAGTGGTCGCAGACACTTTTTATTACATCTGAATAATATGGGTTTGCTGTTTTTGCCCAAGGATAAATCGCACCGTCTTTTAGAGATTTTTCTTTATCAGGAACAACAAGCTCCGGTGAAATTTCAAAATGAGCACCTATTCCGTTACACACAGGACACGCTCCTTGTGGGTTGTTGAAACTCATAAGACGAGGTGTTAATTCTTCAAAACTAATAGAACAATCAGGACAAGCTAATTTTTCAGAAAAAATAGTATCTGAATTGTCTTCTATTTTGTTCACAATTAAAAGACCGTCTGATTTCATCAGTGCAGTCTGGCATGAATCAAAGATTCTTGATTTCATTGAATCTTTTACAATTATTCTGTCGACAACGATTTCTATTGTGTGTTTTTGTGTGCGATTGAGTTCTATTTCATCTTCTTCCAGATTGTAGATTTTGTTATCAACACGAACACGAATAAATCCCTCTGACAACAAGCCCGATAAAGTCTGCTTGTATTCGCCTTTTTTACTTCTTACGATAGGGGATAAAAGTTGAATTTTTGTCCCTTCTTTTAAAGACATTATTTTTTCAACAATTTCATCTATTGTTTGCGGAACAATTTCTTTTCCACATTTTGGACAATGAGGAGTGCCTATTCTTGCATACAATAATCTCAAATAATCATATATTTCCGTAATTGTGCCAACGGTAGAACGAGGGTTGTTCGAGGTGGATTTTTGGTCAATTGACACAGCAGGTGAAAGCCCGTCTATTCTTTCAACGTCGGGTTTGTCCATTTGTCCTAAAAACTGTCTCGCATAAGCTGATAAGCTCTCAACGTATCTTCTTTGACCTTCTGCAAAAATAGTATCAAAAGCAAGAGAACTTTTTCCTGAGCCTGAAACTCCGGTAAAGACAGTTAATTCATTTTTTGGGATTTTGAGTGAAACATT
The DNA here is from genome assembly GCA_934692665.1 of uncultured Candidatus Melainabacteria bacterium. Classification (GTDB taxonomy): domain Bacteria; phylum Cyanobacteriota; class Vampirovibrionia; order Gastranaerophilales; family Gastranaerophilaceae; genus RUG14156. Next base: position 5,838 of record CAKUUG010000031.1, read on the forward strand.
GTTCAAATTGTGAACATTTGCACCATAAATTTCTATTTCGTTGTTCATAACAAAATTTTAGCACAGGGTTTTTAAAAAAAATATAAAATTTAATAAAATTACTAATCCATCTCTTTTATTACGGAAAATAGCGTTTTATTTACTTTTGAGAGCAATTTTTCTTCTTCTTGTTCTATATTTTCTTTTGAATATTGACCTTCGCCAGTCGGAACGTATTTTGAGTAGTAATTTGCATTGTATTTTAAATTGCCTAGGTTTTTTGCAAAATAATTTAGTGCCAAAATGTCGTTGTAGCTTTCTTTTAGGGAATTTGAAGAATTTTCGTATTTTTTTTGAAAATTTTGACACAACAAATCAATCATATTTACACTAGCGTTGAATCTTTGGATATTGCCTTTTTCTTCTAGGCATTTTTGCAAATTTTCGATAGAAACTTTAATTTTGATTAAATCGTTTACATAGAGGCTATTCGGTTCTTTTTTGGCGATTTTATCCAAAAATAAAGTATCATCAAAAGGTGCTTCTTGAAAATCGCTTTCGTCGATTTCATCAGTTTCTTTTGGGATTTGCATATTGATATTAGAAGAAGTTTTTGTTTGCTGTTTCATGTATTGAAAATCTGCCTCAATATCAGGCAAAGTTCCATAATAACCTCTGGGAATTTCTTCTTCTTTGTTTGTTAAGTAATTGAATTTTTTGTTTTTTTGTTTTGGAGGTTTCTTTTGGGGTTTTTCTTTTACTATTGATTCTTCTTTTATTACATTATTTGGGGCTTTTGGTTTTTCTATAGGGAAAAAAGTGTTCAACTGATAGCCTTCATCTGCAAAAGCAACTGAAAACAAAAACAAAAATATTAAAAATATGTTTGAAAATTTTTTCATAAGTTATTTTAATATATTATCCAACATAGTTTGCAACAATGAGTCGTAATTTGAGAATATTTTGTTTGCGACTTCCATCTGGTTTTTTGCCTGTTGCCAATATGTTGAATTGGCTTTGAAATCAATATTTGACAATTCGATTAGTCCGCTTCTTATCTCGCCTCTGCCTGCAACAGGTGTTCCTGAGTTTTTTGTTTCCAAAAACTGTCCTTCTTTGTATTCAAAGAGTTCTTGTGGGTTGTGAAAATTTGCAAGAGCGATTTTGTACAATGGCGTCATTTCTTTTCCGTTGTTAGCTTTTCCGTACAATACGCCATCACCCTTTATTTCAAATTCGTCGTATTTTCCCAAGTATTTTCCATTGTCAGGGTCAATCCAGAGTTTTATTTCAGAAGTCGGGATATCCATTGCACCGCCTGTTGCAAGAGAATCATCTTTTGATTTTGTGCCTGACATGATTTCGCCTTTGTCATTTAAAATGTAACCTTGTACAGCAGAACCGTCGGCGGCTCTATATACGCCTTCTCCATCAAATTTGAATTCTCCAAGACGAGTATAAGCACGTCTTCCTTCATCATTTTTTAAGACAAAGAAACCTGTGCCTTCTAAATATACATTTTCGTCAGAAGTCCCCGGAATTGCTTTTCCTTGTCCAAGATTTTTTAGGGGTCTATCCGGCATGATATTGTCTAAATATGTCTTAAATGTCATTTGGCTCTCTCTATACCCCGGAGTGTAGAGGTTCATCATATTTTCAGCCAAATCATCCATCCACAATCTGGTGTTTCTGGTGTAATTTATTGCATTGATGTACATATTTGTCATAGTTTTTTCCTTTTAAGACTAATTTATCAAATCCATCATAGTTTGGAGAAGGTCTTTGTATGTTGACATTATTTTTCCTGAACAATCAAACTGATGTCTTGCAAATTTCCAAGAATTTACATTTCCTCTTAAATCAACATTTGATGTTTCAATCGAACCGCTTTTTACTTCTCCTGTTGCTATTGTGGGTTTGCCCGAGTATGCTGTTTCCAGAAATTGTCCGTTTTTAAATTCAAAAAGTTCATTCGGATTGTTGAAATTTATTAAAGCCAATTTGTACAAAGGTACAGAAGTTTTGCCGCTGTCCATTTTTCCGTACAATACGCCGTCTTCTTTTATTTCAAATTCTTCGTATTTTCCCAAGTATTTTCCATTGTCAGAGTCAATCCAGAGTTTTATTTCTGTAGTCGGAATAGCATTTGCTCCGTTTTCTTCAATTATTTTTTGAAAAGCCGAAGAATCAAGAGATTTTGTGCCTGACATGATTTCGCCTTTGTCGTTTAGGATATAACCTTGTACAATAGAACCGTCAGAGGCTTTGTATACGCCTTCTTTGTCGAATTTAAAATCGCCAAATCTCGTATAGGCGAGTTTTCCTTCTTTGTTTCTAATGACAAAATACCCTTTTCCTGCAAGAAATACATTAGAATCAGAAGTTCCGGGGACTGCTTTTCCTTGTGCCAAGTTTTTCTGAGCTCTATCAATAATGGATGTGTCAAGGTAGGTTTTGAAACTTATTTGATTTTCTTTGTACCCTGGAGTGTACGCATTCATCATATTTTCTGAAAGCGAATTCATCCAATACATTGCATTTTTTTGGGTGTTTATTGCATTTATGTACGAATCTCTCATTGGTTTCCTCGTTTTTTCTTTTGATTTTGGTTTTGATTTTGATTTTTGTATTTTGAATAAGACAATTGACTGTAATTTATTTCTTCGTCATCAAATCGCTGTTTGAGGCAGTTTATGTTGTTTTTCAAATAACTCTCGACTTCCGAAGTTCCAGGGATAAAGTGAGCTTGGATTTTGCCTTTTGTGTCGAGTTTTAGTATTACTGTTACATCGTTGTCGAAGTCCAGTCTTATTGGCTTTTTTGTATCGAAAGAAGTTTGAAGCATATTCAACAATGGATTTGAAGCATCTATTTTTTTTCCATCTGACGAGATATTTATTTTGTTGTCTTCTACAGTGTAATCTATCAGATTTTGTTGGTTTAGCAAATTAACAAAAAATATTGCATCGTTTACACCGATTTTGTCTGCATTTATATCAAATTCTGACCCAAAATCAAGTTCTAAAAATTTTGCATTTATTTCATCTTCTATAGTTGTGTCGTTTTTTGAGATGAAATTTTCTATTATGCTTTCTAGCCTTGTTTTTATATCGCAAAAGACCCCCGTTGTTTTTTGGGTATAGTTGTTATGTCCAAAAATATCATTTACATTGTTTTGAATTTTGTCTGTAAGGCGTTCTTGTTGAGTGAGGATTGTGTTTATTTGGGTCATTTAGTATTCCTGTTCATTTTGGAGTTTTAATAGTTCTTCGATTTCTTCTTCTTCTTTTTTTTCTCTATTTTTGATAAAGAATTTTTGCGAGCCTATTTCGTTTAGTTCTTTCAGTTCTCTAGCTTTTTCTTCTTGTTTGTATTCTTCTTTTTTGTTTTCTTTGTGTTTTTCTAGAACATTAACTTCTTGTTCACGTTGTCTTAAGATGTCTTTTTCTTTTTCCAGTTGGGATATAGCTTCTTGTTTTTCTTGTTTTAGTCTTTCATCTTCTTTCCACAAGTGTTTTATAAAATTGTCATACTGTTCATACATCATGGGGTTTGCTTGTCGCATTTGAATCGAGAGGTTCTGGATTTCTTCTTTATTTTTTATTATGAGCAATTCAATTCTGTCTACTTCTTCTTGGGCTTTTATTACTTCTTGTAATTGTTCTTCTTTTTTTCTTATTCTGATTTCTAAAATTTTTTGAAGTCTATATCGAAAAGGCATAATTACTCTCCGGTATTTTAGTCGACAGAATATAGTTCTTGTTTAATAAAAAAAATAATAAAGTCAAAAAAATCAATTAAATATATGATTTTCATTAAAAATATATGGTCGATAATTTTATTGTTATGATGAGGGGTCTATTAAAAAAAATATTTTTTGTTTTCGGTTTGTTGTTTTTTGTAAACAATCAGTCTTTTGCACTGGAAAAAATCGGCATAGTAACAGATACTTTGTTGACCCCTGTTAATTATTACAATGCATATTACAAAACCCCTGAGTTTTTTGCACAAGATATAAGACTTCAATTAATGAAAAAAAATGTCCAAGTCGTACCTGTAGATGAAGCTCGCAATGCAATAAAAAAAGCCGGCATGACACAAAGAGATTTGGAAAATTTTGCAGCACTGCAACAAGGCTATAGTGTTGAATATTCTACGCTTAAAAAAATTGCAAAAAATATAGGTGTATCAAAAATAGTAATCGTAACGATGGGAATAGATACCCAAAGAGATTTTTGCAAAAATACGCTTTGGAATATTTTGAATATCCCGGGACAAGACACAATCAATCCTACTCATAGAGTGAGCGTGTTTGTCAGTTTTGTTGATGTAAAAAATGAAATTGTTATGTGGGAAAGCATTTATGCTAAAAATATCAGAAACAATAAAATGAAAAATCTCGACACAACAGTTTCTTCTAATTATGAAGGTATGTTGAGATTGAAAGAATACTCAAAATACATCAGTCCTGATATTGCATATAATGTTAAAATGAAAATGTTAAACATAAATTACGTTGAGCCTCCGGCAGTAATTATGAAAAGCAATGTAAAACAATATGTAAAAGACAAACATAATATAGGAGTTAAAAAAGAACTTTCAGAAATCGACCGTCAAAAATGGGATACTGAAAAATTGAAACAAGATACAGAAGTAACTATCAAAACAACTGCAAAAAAAGCAAAAGACGGAACAGTTACTTTTGGGAACAAAGTAAAAGATACTTCTATAAGAACAAAAATCAGAGTTAGAAATGGTTACAATAATCTAAAAAATAAAATAGAACAAATGAGATACGAAAAATACAAAAATAAAGGAATTTAAAAAATGGCAAAACCTGTAAATGAAAAAGAAGATAAAAATCCTAATAATAAAAAAGAAATAAATACAAGCACAATGATGATAATTACAGCCGGAATTATTACGATTATTGTTGTTATTTGTATGTTGATATTGTATTTGCTTATTGATACTTCAATAAACAAAAAACTTGCGAAATTAGCACCCGATGAACAAGAACAAATTGACGAAGAAGAAGATGAAGAACCCGATGTTTCAAAACAAGAGGGTGTTTTGTTGGATTTGGGCGATTTTGTGTTGAATTTGGCTGATACTAGTGCAAGAAGATATATAAAAGTTGCTGTTGCATTGGAATTGTCAAAAACAAAAGAAGAAATCGAATCACAAAATGCACCGGCAGAATCAAAAGGCGGACATGGAGAAAGCGAAGCTCCTGCTGATCCGAATGCCGTTATTATTGCAGAAATGGAAAGATATAAACCCGTAATCAGAGATTCTATAATTTCTACTCTATCAAACAAAACATCTGACGAGTTGTCTACTTCTATCGGAAAAGAAATGGCAAAAGATGAAATAACAGAAGCCGTAAATGGAATTTTTGACAACAGAAGAAAAGTAATAAGAGTTAGTTTTGGACAATTTATTATTCAATAGTAGGTAAAAGTGGACGAAAATAAAGACAATTTGAATAATGAATTTGGCGATAGCATGTTTTCATCAAATGAAAATGATAGTATGTTTTCTAATACAGATGAAAATAGCGATAGCATGTTTTCGGCAGATGAGGATGCTACTTCTTTTGATGAGATAAATAACGAAAAAGAAGAAACCTCTTTATTCAAAGAAGACAACAATTCTACAGAAAATACAGAAGAAAATGATGAAAAAATCATTGATGTAGAAGAAATTAATAAAGACGAATTTTCTGTTGAATCTGAAAACAAAAATTTTCAAAATGAAGAAATTCAAAACGCAAAATCTCAAAAAGAAAATATGAATTTGAGATTTGAAAATGTGGATGAAAGTGAAAATCCAGACGATACAATGGTCACTGTCCGCCCTGTCAGATTTCAAGAATTTAGCGAACCCAGTCTGAATTTATCAATCAAAAAAAATCTCGATATAATGCAAGATGTTCCTATGCATATTACAGTAGAGCTTGGTCGCACAAAATCTACTATAAAAGAAATAATAAATATGGAAATAGGTTCTATCGTTGAACTGGACAAAATTGCAGGTGAACAAGTCGAGATTTTTGTAAATGAAAAACTTATTGCAAGGGGTGAAGTCATTGTAATAGAAGACAAATTTGGCGTTCGGGTTGTTAATACAAATATTCCAAAAGAAAACTTTTGATTTTATAAAATAAAAAAATATGTGTTACAATAAAAACTAACAAAAACGACTACCATTTTATTGACTGGAGATGAAATGATTGCAACCCTGATAAATTTGTTACTTTTGGCGATTTTTGTTTTTTATCTTTTTTTGATATACGAAAAAGGTCAAAAATTAAAAGACCAAATTCAAAAGTCTTTTGAAACATTGGATGTGTATTTAAAGCACAGATATGAGCTTGTGCCTGAATTGTTAGAAAATATAAAAAGTGTGCTTCAGACTCAAGAAAAGATTTTATTAAAAATGAAAGAATTAATAAAATATGATTATTCTACATTAACAAAAGAAGAAAAGCTAAAATTAAACGGAAGAATAACGACAGGGCTTGAAAAATTGTTCACCGGAAGCGAAAAAATCGAATCTTTGCAGGCGAATGCCGAATTTACTAAATTAAAATGCAAAATTTCAGATCTTGATGATGTTATTGAAAGAAACAAAAAAAACTACAATCACAATGTGAAAGAATACAACGACTATTTAGAAAAACTTCCGCATTGTATTTTTACTCCGATGTTTAAGTATGAACGTGAAGAAATGTTTGAAAATGTTTCAGAAAAATTGAAACACAAAAATATATGATTTTTATTGCTGATAAATTCTAGCTGTTGCACATTTTGTGTCTTTTATTGTCGAATAGACTATTCTGATTGCACTGTTTGACAAAATGTCTACTCTAGAATATGCGATATCGTTTTCTTTTTTGTCTAAATCTTCAAAACTTCTTAGTTTTAATTTTCCATATTCTTTAGTGCCTTGATAAAACACAAGCATAGATTCATTTTCTTGTATTTCTTCTTTTATTTTGTAATTGCCTAAAGGAATGACTTTGTTATCAACGCCAACAATCGAAACCAAGAGTTTAATATAATAAACGCCGTTTTTTATGTCTTCTATTGCTTTTTTTTCACCACCAATGTCAAATTTTGTTTCTTGTTGTGGTAGATTAGTCTGAGGTTGAACTCCGTATTTTCTGCCAAACAAAAACGCTTTCAACTTTCCACCTAGTGTATTTTCAATAGGTTGAGGTGTGAGTTTGTTTATTGTGTCATTAAATTGTTTGTTTGTGACAGGTTTTATGCCATCAAATGCCGTGTCGATAAAATTAAAATCAACATCACTAAACATATCATCAGCAAAAGTTACTGAATTTAGATTAAACAATAAAAGCAAAATTAAAAAATATCTCATAACTTCATTTTAAGAATATTTTTTTAATTGTAAACATTCAAAAAAATTATTTTTTAACTTTGGTATGTTGAATATTCTTTTGATTGATTTTCCCAAGTTTCTCTATCGAGAGTCAATGCGTGTGACCAGAATTTTTCGATTTGGTAGTTTTCTCTTTCGACACTATGCATGATATGAACCACTACTTCGCCATAATCCAACAAATTCCAGCGATTTTGATTTTCTTTTTCTTCACCTTGGGGGATTCTTTTAAATAAATCTTTGATTTTTTTTCGAACAGTTTCAGTTAAACCCCTAACATGAGGAGTCGAAGAACCTGTTGCGATAATAAAATAGTCAGACAAAGAGCATACATTTGATACATTTAAAATAACAATATCTTGTGCTTTGTTGTCATCTAGAATTCTTGCTATAATTGAAGCGAATTTTTCACTTGTGATGTTTTCCATTATATGTTTCCTGTTGTAGAATTTTTGTCGTCATTGAGGGATTTTATATCCACCATTTCATCTTCTTGATAATTTAGGTTATTATCAATATTGATATCAATATCGACTTCGCCATCTATCATTTCGATTTCGGATTTTTTGTATTCTTTTATTTTGCTGTCTTCTAATTTTACATTGACAGTTTTTTTCAAAAAGTTTACCATAAATACTTTTCCGACTCCATCAGGGGTCATAACACCTGAACCCACCGGAGGAAGCGTTTTTGCAGCGTCTATGTATGTTTTGTATTCATAATTCAAACAACACAACAATCTACCACAAGCCCCTGTTATTTTTCCGGGGGTAATTGGTATTCCTTGGTCTTTTGCGAGTTTTGTATTTACTTGTTCAAATTTTTTCAAAAATCTGCAACAACAGTAGTCTTGTCCACAGACACCTTGTCCTTGTAAAATAGAAGTTTCATCACGAACACCAATGTGTCTTAAGTCTATTCTTACACGTTTAAATTCTTGTGTTAAATCTTTCAAAAGTTCTCTAAAATCAACTCTTTCTGGAGCTGTGTAATAAAATGTAATTTTTTTGCGGTCAAAAGTGTATCTTGCTTGCGTAAATTTCATAACAAGTTTTCTTTTGTTTGCTAAATCACGACAACGATAAAAAGCGGCAACTTCAAGTTTTTTTTGCTCTTCGTATGTTTCCATATCTTCTTTTGTCATTATTCTAACAATAGAATACGCTTCTGCTTGTCGTTTTTCCCAAAGACGTTGTATTTCACTGTTAACCAAAAAAACTCTAAAAACTTCTTCTCCTTTATCTGTCTTGACAAGAACGTACTGTCCTTGTTTTAAGTTTGCATTTTCTGCAACTTTTAAAGGGTGAAATTGATTTTTGATTACTCGTATTGCAAATTTCATACTTAGATTATAACCTAAAAGACCTTAATTTTACAACAAAATAAAAATGATATAACCTATATAAAATATAAAACAGCTAAAAAGAGATATAGAAGCAATTTTTTTTGTAAAAAATACTGAAAGCAAAACAAACATTGAACACAAAACTACCAAAAAAGAATTTATCAAAATCGTTTTATCTAAAACCCAAGGAGTAAACAAAATGCCGATTGACATTGGGACAACTGATTGAAAAACGACAGCCCCAAGAACGTTTGCGATTGCTAGAGTGTCTTTTTTGTTTTTTGTCCAAATGATGCTGTTTATACACTCGGGCAATTCTGTTGCAAAAGGCGTAATAATAAGGCTCAACAATAATGGAGCAAAGTTTAGCAATTGAGAAATAGCAACTATTTCTTTTACAAAAAAATGAGTTGCTAAAATCAATCCCAAAAGAGAAGTTGTTATTTGTATAATAATCAAAAAATAATTAGCATTGGTTTTTAACAATTTTTCAAACATCAATTCTTCTGTTTCTTGTTCGGAAAAATTTTCTTTTGATTTTTTTATGGTTCTTTTTATGAAAACAATATAAAAAGAAACTAAAAAAACAGAAATTAAAATTCTAATTGAATAATTGTGAACAAAAGTTGTTAAAACCCCCATTATATATGCAATTAAGAAGTATTTATAGTATCTTAAAAATTCTTTTTTATCTATGTTGAGTTCTTTCTTTTTGTATAACAATGAGCAGAAACCAATCAAAGAAACAGCAAGACAAGACAACATAAACGGCGAACCTATTATCCCTCCGAGTGCAATATCAGAGCCTGTAGTTTTGTTTGAAAATATTGAACCCACTATTGCAACGATAGGAACAACGGTTTCTGGAAGAGTTGTCCCAATTACAGCAAGAATGCTTCCTGTTGCCGAATTTCCCAATTTTAGTTTTGAGCCTAGAATTTCGATAGCGTTTGTAAATAATAAACAAGTAAAAATTATTCCGACTAAAAAAACTAAAATTAAAATTCCATGGATTAAAAAAAGCATTTATTTTTCCTCAAATTTTTGTTATCCTATTTACAAATGGAAAGAGAAATTTTAAATTTAATAAAAGACTCCTCTAGTGTTTTAATCATAACACACATTAATCCTGACGGCGATACGTTGGGTAGTGCGTGTGCATTTAAAGGGTTTTTGAACAATATAGGAAAAAAATCAGACATCTTGATACAGATTCAAGATAACTTTAATTTTCCGAATACATATTCTTTTTTACCTTTTATTAATTCTTCAAAGAATTTTTCAAACATAAAAGAAGAGTATGATTTAGTTGTGGCAGTCGATATAGCATCTATTGACAGAATGATAGATGATGCGAGAAAAATTTTTGAAAATTGCAAAAACACAATTTCAATCGATCACCACAAAACAAACAAAGGTTTTGCAAAATTGAATTTGATTCGAGGCGGAATATCTTCAACCGGAGAAGTTCTTTATGACTTTTTTAAAAATTTGGATATAGAAATAACGCCCGATATGGCAGTGGGATTGTATTGTGCTATATTAACGGATACCGGATGTTTTAAATATGAAAGCACTACTTCTCACACATTCGAAATTGCATCGAAACTTTCTCAAATAGGTATAAATACTTCTGAAATTGCAGATTTGTGCTATACAAACAAGCCTAAAAATTTGATTCTTTTCCAAAATTATTTAGTTTCGAATGCAAAATTTTGTTTCAACAACAAAGTTGCATACGCTACAATAAACAAAGAAACAATAGAAAAATTCTCCGCAAAAGATGAATATACAGAAGGTATCGTAGAAACCCTAAGATCGATTGCAGGAGTCGAAATAGCTCTCGTTTTAAAAGAAAATGACGCAGGAGTAAAAGTTTCAATCAGAACAAAAGAAAAAGATGCAACAAAAATTGCATCAAAATTCAATGGTGGTGGGCATAAAAGAGCTGCCGGCTGTACAATTAAAGAAAAATTGTCAAAAGCACTGGAACTTCTTTTGAATGAAACAAAAAAACTAATATGATAATCAAAAAAATATACTGTATTTTAAAAGACTACATAACAGACTTAATTCATAGCATAATCAGAGATGATTATGCAAATGCGGCAGGCGAAATGGCATATATGACAGCATTGGGGATATTTCCTTTTATGTTGTTTTTGATGGCTGTTTTTGGGTGGCTCGGTAAAACTTTTTTTGTAGACAAAATTATAGCAGGGCTTTCTGCAATAGCACCACTAGAAGTAATCGATATGATAAAAGTCGTATTGAATGAAGTTGTTTTATTTAAAAGTGGAACAACAATGGCTTTTGTCGGGTTTTTTGTTACTTTGTTTCTGACATCAAATGCAATTGCAGTAATAATAAAGGGTTTGAATCGTGCAAACAATGTTGTTGAAAATCGTAGTTTTTTAAAAGTGCGTTGTCTTGCTCTGTTGATGGTTTTTGTAAATACTTTTTTTCTTTTTATTAGTATAAATTTGATTATTTTGGGAAAAGTTCTGTTAAATTTTATAGGAAATTATCTATCTATTCCGATGCATGTTATCGATACAATCCTTATTACCAGATGGCCAATTGCTTTTTTGATGTTATTTATGCTCGCAACAATAAACTACTATGTTTTGCCTGCAAGAGATTTTAGTTCAAAAAGAAAAAGTATTATCCCTGGAGCATTGTTTTTTTGTATATTTTGGTTATTAGGTTCTTGGGGATTTTCTCTTTATGTAAATGCATTGGGTACGTATAATAGAGTTTATGGTACAATCGGTGCTTTTGCAATTTTGATGATTTGGCTTTATTATTCTTCAATTATCCTTTTGATTGGTGGACAAGTAAACAACCAAACGCTCAGAAAATTGACTATTTTGGATAAAATAAAAAAACAAAAATATACAAAATAAAGCCGTTAAGGCATAAAGTTTGCTTCAACGGCGATAAAATTAAACAATAGAGGAGAATAAGGAAACTTCTCTTTACTCTTTAGCGAATATTTTAGCTGCAAGAGCATTTTTTTCAGCTTCATCAAACATTCCTTCGAATTCTTCATCGATGATGTCTGCTATATCGCTTACTCCGTTTTCAAATTCCGCCATCATGGCTTCAATATCATTAACTCTTTCTTCACCCAACAGATTAGATGCAGATTCAACATCAGCAATTTTTGAGCTTCTTGAAATAAATGCCATATTTTGTGTACCCATCAATCCCAATGCATTGTACATATCATCAGGTTTTACAGCATTTTGTTTTGCTTGTGTTGAAACTTCTTGTTTAGTTTCTTTCTTTCCTTCATTTTTTTTGTTCGGTGCAATTTGTCCGTTTCCGACTGAATATTCACCGAATTTTACTTTACCTATGTCCATTGTCATTCTCCTTATTTTCTCTTTATTGTCTTGTATAATTTTTATCGTCACTTTTTCAATCAAACTTTAAGATTTGAAGTATATTTTTTACAATTCTTTACACAAAATAAAAAAGAGAGGAAAATCCTCTCTTTTAGTCTACAAGACAAGAAGCAAGCCACATTAGAATAGTTATAGCAATTGAAAAAATAACCGAACTCAATGCACCTGTGCCTTTTATATCTGTGTACAGTTGTTTGTTTTCGTTATTATCCATATAATTTTCCTACCTTAAAAATTTAAAATAAATATAAACAGAACTAATCGTTAATGAAATAAAGACAACCATTGTTCCGTATTTCATAAATTTCAAAAATTCCATTTTGTATCCTTCTTTTGCACTGTATTCAGAAACAATAACATTTGCAGCAGCACCTATCATTGTCATATTTCCGCCTAAACATGCACCCAAAGACAAGCACCACCACAAAGGATATGTGTAGCTTTCGCCCATTGTTTTTTCTATTTCAACGAGCATTGGTGACATTGTTGCAGTATATGGAATATTGTCAATGATACCTGAAATTATTCCTGAAGCCCACAAAATCAGCATAGAAGCAGCCTCTTTCGAGCCTTGTGTAACGGATAAAATCCAATCTGCCATTAGTTTTATACCACCTGATGCTTCGACGCCTCCAATAATAATGAACAATCCAATAAAGAAGAATATAGTATTCCATTCTACGTCTTTTAAGATGTCTGTTGGTTTTTCAAACAACAACAAAAAACTAGCCCCAAGCATAGCAACCACGCAAGTTTCGATATGGGTTATATCATGAGTCACAAAGCCCAATATCACTAAACCCAAAACAACCATAGAACGAATCATTAGGTTTTTGTCGGTTATGGTTTTTGAGTTGTCGATATTTGCGACTGAAAGCATTTTTTCTTTTGTTGTTTTTAGGTCTTTTTTAAACAATAAAACAAGTAAAAGTATAGTAGAAACAAGAATTACAGCAATTACAGGTGTTAAATTGTTTATAAAGTCCATAAATGAAAAATTCGCAGCACTGCCAATGATAATATTTGGTGGGTCACCGATAAGTGTTGCTGTTCCGCCTATGTTGGATGAAAATATTTCAGTTAACAAAAACGGAATAGGATTTAGGCCCAAGTTTTTTGCAATAAAAAATGTTATAGGCATAACAAGGATTACTGTCGTTACATTATCCAAAAATGCACTGACAACTGCTGTAAACACTCCTAAAACAGCCAAAATTGCAATAGGGTGACCTTTTGTAAATTTTAACAACTCATTTGCAATCCAACTAAAGACCCCACTTCTGGTTGTTATATTTACAATAATCATCATAGAAACAAGCAAAAAGATAACATTAAAATCAACAAAATTGATAAAATAATTTGGATTTATTATTCCATCAACGAGTTTTGTCTGGCTTACTAATCCCAAAATGATTGTTATTGCACCACCTAATAGAGCAATAGTAACTTTTGGAATTTTTTCAGTTGCAATGAAAACATAAGCCAAAATCAAAATAAAGGCAGAAATAAAAACACTGTTTGTTTGAATAAAATTTAGCATTTTTCATTCTCCTTTTGAAAAGCAAGAGCAATTGCGATTGCAATTTCGTCTTCTATTAATGGTTTTTTCTTTTTCTTTGATGTAGTTTCTACGATTGGTTCAGGAAAGTATCTGTTGATTATTGTGATTGCTTTTGCACTTAAATGCATTATAAAAATCATAATGCTCAAAAACACATATACTACACCCATACCAATTATCATTACTTGGCAGCCTATTATTATATTTTCCATAATTCTTCCTTTTTTTAAAATATACAATCTGACTTCTTGTAAAAATAAGAAGTTATAAAAAATTTTGATTTTAATAAAAAGAAAGACTTAAGGAGCTCTCGTTGTAATCGAATAAGCAAATAGTGGAGAAATACTATGTTTTATTCGATAAAAGGAGTTAGCTGAAATAAAATAAAAATCGTTATTAAAAACAAAATCAAAACCAAAAATATCGTTGTTGTTCGATGAATTTTTGTTTGAATTGTTTGTTGCGGTGATTTGGGAATTTTCTTCATTTTTTGCAATAAATAAATCTTGTTTTTTTGAAATTTCAAAAAAAGTTTGATTTTGTTTTGAAGAAAAATACTCTACTTTTGCGTTAGTGTTTTCCAAAAATGCACAATTTGTATATGCATTTGCAACAACAAAAGTATTGAAGATAAAAAATATTAAAAATAAAAATTTAATAATTTTTTTCATAAGTGCATAATAACATAAATTCTATTTTTGTAAAATTACCCTCCAAATCAAAATATTTTCTTGTTCAACGATTTTTTTTATGTTTTACTTAGTGAAAGATTTCAATAAAGGAGTTTTTTATGAAAAAAAGTTTATTAGTTTCTATGACAATGATTGTTTTTTCTTTGGGCTCTTTTGCTGCAACATATAATGCAGAAGCAAAAGTTGAAACAATAGGGAAAAACTTGCTTACAAAAAATGGAATAACATCCGTTATTAAATTTGAAACAACTTCAAAAAATGTTGACAATTCTTCATTTGGCCAAGATAGAACAGTCAGCATTTCAAAAGACGACTTAAAATATGCACTAAATGACAACGAAACAGCTTCTGTAATTGCAAACGAACTAGGTCATATCATTACAGGCCACGCTTCAAAAGGAAAGTTGATTTCATCTTTTACGGGGACAACCACTTCGGATACTGTTGCAAGTGCCGTTGTTAATAGCTATACAAATACAAAAGAAGAAAAAGAAGCAGACGTTGTTGCTGTAAATTTAATGGCAAATGCAGGATACAACCCACTAGCCGGTATTGTGGTTTTAACCAGACAAACACAAACTTCTTGGAATGCTATTTTAGGAAAACCTGCAAATGCAGATAGAGCAATGAATATTTACGATTATACAGGCTATGCTTATCCAAACAAACTAAAAGCAGGCTACAGCTGTAACGAATACAAAAACTTTCTGACTTATGCAAATACTGTTTTAGACGAAAGAAAAGCAAATACAAAACTTCAAAAAAAATCAACAAAAGAACTTGCAAAATATAGAAAAAACAGCGTTTCTCAAATATCAAAATTTAAAACCAGAGGTGGATTGTCAGGTTGGGACGCTGCTTATGGATTGTTAAACGGACAATAATTTTTAAAAAAGACCCTTTAATTAAAAGGGTCTTTTTTTATGTTATTATAAAATTATGCTAAATAATATAATTTCAGTTTTTATAGGTGGCGGAACAGGGGCAGTAATAAGGTTTTTAGTCACAATACTTTCAAAAAAAGTTTTTTTAACTTCGATATTTGGAACTTTTTTTATTAATATATTTGGTTGTTTTTTGATGGGGCTTGCTTTTGCATTTTTCTTAAACAAAGTCAATCTTTCTTCTGAATCTTTAAAATACTTCATTACTGTTGGATTTTTGGGCGGATTGACAACTCTCAGCACATTGAATGTAGAAGTTTTTGAATTTTTTAAAAGCGGAAAAATACTTTTTGCATTTTTATATTTGTTTTTGAGCTGTTTTGTGAGCCTTTTAACAGTGTGTTTAGGGTATTGGATTTATTCTTTTTTAAAATAATTGTATATAAATAATTTAATGCTAAAATTATAGCTAAAAGGGGTGTTGATTCGTGGATATTGAAGCAAAAAAGAAATTTGTATCCGGTCTGTCTGTTGTATCAAACGGAATAATAATTGTTTTTAAATTAATTGCAGGTATTATTTCAGGCAGTATCAGTATAATATCCGAAGCAATTCATTCTATGAGTGATTTTTTGGCTTCATTATTGACCCTTTTTGCAATTATTCGCTCATCAAAACCTGCAGACCAAGATCATCCTTTCGGGCATGGTAGATACGAAGATGTGGCAGGATTTATTGAAGGAATTTTGATTATAGCTGCTTCTTTTTATATTGTTTTTGAAGCATCAAAAAAAATTATCAATTCAACTTCATCAGAATTTGATTCTACATTGGGCATAATAGTGATGGGAATTGCAACTGTTGCAAATATCATTGTTAGCAGATATTTGTTTTACGTTGCAAAAAAAACGGATTCTGTTGCATTGTATGCAGATGCAAAACACTTGAGTACAGATGTTTATTCATCTCTTGGTGTTTTGATTGGTTTGGTTTTGATAAAAATAACAGGCATTTCTCTTTTAGACCCTTTGATTGCAATTTTTGTTGCATTGATAATTCTAAAATCCGGAGTTTCTATTACAAAAAAGACTCTTAATAATTTGGTTGATGGAACTTTGCCCGATAATGAAATAAAAATAATAAAAGAAATTTTAAACAGCTGCAAAGAAATTAGTTCGTTTAAAAATTTAAAAAGCAGAAAATTAGGGCCTAGTCGTGATATTGATGTGACATTATTGTGTGATGAAAATTTGACACTAAAAGAATGCCACAAAATATGTGATTTTGTAGAAGAAAAAATTAAATCTTCACTTCCCCATGTAGAAATCACGATTCATTGTGAACCATGCAAAAAAATTGATGAATAACTAGCAAATTTTTATAATTAGCATACTTTATTTATATGTATTTAAAGAAAGGTTTCAGGTAATGTCTGTAAATTTTAATACTGTTTCTGCTAATTATGACGTTAGCAAAACCACGGTTGGAACATCAAAACAAAATAGCAGCATTGCTTCTTCAAAAGTTGATTCTTTTGAGAAAAATTCATCTTTTAAAAAATCAGTCATGAACGAAAATGTAATGAAAAGATATGGAATTTTTCATGGAAATGTAAATGAATTCCTAGGTTCTTTAAATAACAAAGCTATAGAACTAAAAGAGAAAAAAGAAGGATTTGCGATTTTTGGAAACCTGAATGTTGAAGGGACAATAGGTGACAATCCAATTGAATTAACTTATAACAACAAAGAATTTAAAGGGAATTATAACGGCATTGATTTTGATTTAAAATGTAGCAGTAAAAGTGTTTTTGGAAATATAACCGAAAAAGGAAAAATTTATGGCACAATAGGTAATGAACCGTTTGAATTGGATTTGAAAAATTCGCCAATTCCAAAAGACGAAAATGTACAAGATATCATTTCGACTTATTTGTTGCTCAATGGTTCAGTAGCAAAAACAAAAGATGGACAAATGGATGGAGTAAAATACGCCAAATGGAATAAAAAAGAACAAATGGTTTCTGCGTATATATGTTTATCACCATTTATAAATTTATAAAAAAGAAGAGCAGCTTTAACACTCTTCTTTCTTTGATGCATTATTTTTGTATCTCAGGTAAAGGACCATGTCTATCCCGAGAAATATCATATTTAAAATATATAGCCAAATTACCCAATCATAATAAAAGAATACTTTGTGAATAATTCCACAAACATAACCCAGCATAATCAAGCAAGAAAAAGCGAAACTTTTTCCTCCAACGTTTTTTGCTTTAAAGGTTTTGTAGGCTGCAATCGGCCAACTCACCCCAAAACAAACCATCATTCCAGCTTCAAATACACTCATTTTTACTTCCTTATTGAATATATGATACGGCACACATTTTAATACAAAAATAAATTTCAAAAAAGAACTAAAATCTACTGATAATTTTTAGATATTCTTTTTGTGATTCTAAAACCATTTCAGAAATGAAATTGATAAAGTCCGTATTATTGCCTTTGTTGGTTTCTTGTAAAGAGGATATGTAATTTACTCTCATTATAGGAGGAATGACAACAATATTATATCCGCTTTGTAATAATGCCAAATTTATCAACAATCTAGCTACTCTACCATTGCCATCTGCAAACGGATGAATGTTTGCAAAAATTATATGTACCATTGCGGCATATTCAACAGGATGCAATTTTTCTTTTAATTTTGGTAACTGTAAAATGAACTCATGCATTTTTTCGTCAAGTTCTTCCGGTTTTGGTAGTTCAACATCTGAACCGGTTATTATAACCTGTGACGTTCTGTATTTACCTGCTTTTCCGCTATCAATTTTTTCGTAGAAAAATCTATGCAACAACTTAATGTCGCTTTCCGTAAAAGTTATATTTTTTGATAACTCAATTATTTCATCAAAAGCTTTTGCATGACCTACTGTTTCATAGTGGTCTTTAAGAGGTTTTCCGCCGATTGTTATACTATCTTCCAGTACAATTTTTGTTTCGACTAAACTAAGAGTATTGCCTTCAATAGCGTTTGAAGAATACGTTAGACCAATTTTATAGTATTCTTTTACTTGTGCCAACGCTTCAGCCGGGAGCAACTTTAGGACATTAATCTTTGCTTTATATTCATCATTTTGAATAAAATAATTTTTTATACAACTTTCACCTCTTATACCATTATAACTTAAAAAACAGATGCCCTATAGTTATCTTTAATAACGACGAGGTCTTGAAAATGCAACAAAACAGCTCTTTTAAAAAATTACCGAAGGAAAGATTCGAACAGGGACCCCATTTAATCGAGCAC
>CAKUUG010000032.1 GCA_934692665.1 uncultured Candidatus Melainabacteria bacterium
CTGGCTTGGGGGTTGATTTGGTCATGGTTTATTACCCGTACTGTTAGAAAAATCAACTCTGACGATGAAATGAAAAATCAGCATGCAATAGTAAAAAATATCATCGTAACCGAAACAAGAGAAGAAAAGAAGTACTGGGAATTTTATGCAAAATCGGGTGAATATAATTCTGAGCACAGTGCTATACAACTAAATGATGTAATCGGAAATTTTTACGACAAAGATTCTAATGTTGTTGTAAGTTTTAAATCTAAAAAAGGAAACTATGACGAAAAAACAAAACAAGTAGTACTTAATGGAGACAATCTTTTTGTTGGAAAAGACGGCTCTCAACTGTATGCCGATAAAGTTGTTTGGCAAGGGCAAGACAGTGACATTATAGCGACCGGAAATATTCAGTTTATACAAGAGCAAAAAATTATCACAAAAGCACAAGAAGCGGTTTTTGATTCTACTTTAACTAATTTCAAAGTTATCGGCAAAACAAAAACAGAAATTTTTGGCGATGAAGAACAAAAGAAAAAATTCGCAAACTTTTAATTTTGTGGTAGATTAAGGAGTATGATGAGATTCAATTATAAAAATTTGATAGTATTTTTTTGTATAGCACTTCTGACAGGCAGCGTTTTTGCTATTCAAATTGAATCTCAAAAACAAGAAATTCAATTAGATAAAAACAAAGGTTATTTTACAGGTGATGTTAAAGTCAAAGTTGGAGATGTAGTTGTCCAATCTCCTCGTGCCGATTTGGATATTGAACCAACAACAAAAAAACCTTCACTTGCAACTTTTTTTGACAAACCTTATGCTCAGCAAATAAAAGATAACAAAAAACACGAAGTAAAAGCCGATATAATAAAAGTATCTTTAATAAACAAAATAATTACAGCACAAGGAAATGCACAAACAAATGTTTTGCAAGACAAAAAACCTTTGATTATTATTACTGCAGATACGCAAGAATATGATACAAATACAAATTTAATGACTGCAATTGGTAATGTTGTTATAAATTACGAAGATATGACAGCGACTTCCGATAAAGCTTATGCACTTTTGGATAAAGCAGGGGATGTAAAAAACCTGAAATTGTCTCAAAAAGCAACAATTAAACAAGATAAAAGTATAATAAAAGGTGACAATATCCAATATTCAAAACTCAGACAAGATATAATTGTTTCAGGCAATACTCTTTCTGATGTGACATTTGAAAATGGTGATAGAGTAATAATTAACGCAAGAAATCAACAATACAACAGAAAAGACAACACCATGATGGCAACAGGTGCTGTTCATATAAAGTATACTGACTATGTTGCTGACGGTCCAAAAGCGATTATGTTCATCAATTCTCAAACTAACAAACCGCAAAAAATAGTTTTCTTAGGACGTTCAAAAATTGTAGAAAAAGGCGTAAATTCTGTTGAAGCGGATAAAATCACGATGATAATGGAACCAAAATCTTTTGAAGCTGAAGGAAAAGTAAAATCAAATATAGAACAAAATTCAAACAATAAATACGACAACGAAATGGAGTTCAAACTATAAATGAATGAAAATATTATTCTGGAACATAAACAATGTCTTGTAGCAGGCGATGGGCAATTGCCTGTTGAGATGGTAAAAAGTGCAAAATCGAACGGTTTTGAAGTAGTTTGTATATCATTGTCTTCTGATAATGTTAAAGAACTAAAAAAATACGCTGATAAAGTTGTGTCATTTGGCCCTGGGCAGGTTGATTCTATAAAGAAATTTTTAATAGATGAAGGCATAAAACAACTTACTTTTTTGGGCAAAGTTTCGAAAACAATGTTAATAAAACGCCCGAAACTTGAAAAAACAGCGATTCAACTCTTGAAATCAATGAAAAAGTTAAACGATGATGCTATTATGCTAAAAATTGTAGAGCAGATGGAAAATATCGGAATAACAATTCTTGACCAAACTATATTCATAAAAAATCTCATGATACAAAAAGGTGTCTTAACAAAATTAGCTCCAAACGAAGCCCAAAATGCCAATATTGAATATGGTTTCAAAATCGCAAAACAAATGGGTGGCCTAGATATTGGACAGTCTGTTGTTATGAAAGATAGAATGATAATGGCAATAGAAGCAATTGAAGGCACGGACAGGTGCATAAAACGTGGATGCAAGCTTGCAAGAGGAAAAAACGCTACAGTTGTTAAAGTGGCAAAACCTGCTCAAGACAAACGTTTTGATATTCCTGCAGTTGGCTATAAAACAATAAAAACGATGAAAAAATACGGTGCAAATGTTTTGGCTTTGGAAAGCGGTGAAACTATAATTGCAGAAAAAGACAAAATGGTTAAATACGCAAATAAACACAATATGATTATAGTAGCTCTTTAATATGACAAAAAAGATTTTTATTATTACAGGCGAATACTCGGGAGATAATCACGCATCAAAAGTTGTAAGAGAACTTAAAAAAATTTACAACAATGATGTAATAATAGAAGCTGTTGGCGAGTCAAATCTTGAAAAAGAAGGTGTTAAGCTCCTTTTTAATCATAAGAAAATGGGGAAAATGGGACTTACGCCAAAAACAATTTTTGACCATATTTTGCTTGGTAAAAAAATAATTGATTACTTAAAAAACGATTTCAAGCCTGATTTGGTTTTGTTGGTTGATTATGGTGCATTTAATTTGCAAATTTCAAAAAGACTTAAAAAACTCAAAATTAAAACGTTTTATTTTATTCCTCCGCAAATTTGGGCTTCAAGAAAATATCGCCTTAAAACAATCAAAAAAAACATTGATAAAGTCTTAACGATATTTCCTTTTGAAGAACAGTTCTATAAATCATACGGTATAGATGTAGAATACGTTGGGCACCCTATCATTTCTGAGCTTCCAAAATGTGAAAACAAAGAAGAATTTTTCGAAAAATACAACCTAGATAAAAACAAAAAGCTAATAAGTGTATTTTCCGGTTCTAGAATGTTTGAAATTAAATTTTTATTTAATATCTTTTTAAGTGCTGTAAAATTGATTGAAAAATCAAGAAATGATGTCCAATTCGTGTTTTCGTATGCCGATAGTCTTCCTGAAAACGCTTTTAAAACTTCATACAAAACAATAAAAGGCGACAACCACAAATTGCTTGCTTATAGTGACTTTTTAATTTTAGCTTCGGGAACTGTAGCACTTGAGGCTGCAATATATGAAACACCTATGTTGATTGCATATCGTGGGCCTTTGTTTTTCTATTTAGTGTATTTACTTGTAAGAAACATAAAAAAAGCCTGCCTTGTGAATATAATTACAAACAAAGACTATGTAAAAGAATTTTTAATGTATGATACAGAGCCAAAAAAAATTGCATCTTATGTAAATAAAGTTTTAGATAGCGAAGATGAAAAATCAAAGATTATAGAAGGATGTAAAATTACGAAAACCCTTTTAAACAAGGGTCATTGTGCACAAAAAGTTGCATATATAATAAAAGAAGAGCTTGATAAGGAGTAAAAATGAAAAATTTAGCAAATATAATAACTCTAACCAGAATATTTTTTGTATTCGTTGTAGTGGCATTGATTTGTTGTCCAAATTGCCAAATATCATACATTGCTGCACTCTTTTTGACTGCAATCTTGATGTGGTTTGATGGATTGGATGGTTATGTTGCAAGAAAATTCAATATTTCATCAAAACTAGGTGCCTTGCTTGATATTATGGGTGATAGAATAGTAGAAAATGTTTTTTGGATTACATTTTGCTCTTTAGGTTGGGTGAATGTTGCTATCCCTGTGATAGTCGTGAGCCGTGGAATCATTACTGATTCATTAAGAACTCTTGCTTTTGAAAAAGGCTTTACTGCGTTTGGAAAAACAACAATGATGCAAGGTAAAATTGCAAAATTCATAGTGGCATCTAACTTCTGCCGTTTTACTTATGCTGTATGTAAGGCTGTTGCATTTTTCTTCCTTATTGCAGGACATATGCCGACTGTATATACAAACCAAGATATAATACTAAAAGTCGGTGAAATTTGTGCAATTATTTCAGTTGTTTTCTGTGTTTTGAGGGGTTTACCCGTTGTTGTAGAATCAAAAAGATTTTTTGTAGAAGAAAAATAGAAAATTTAAAATATGAAGTCAGATTTTTTAAATATTGTTTTATATGAACCGGAAATTCCACAAAATACAGGTAATATTGCAAGGCTCTGTGCTTGTTTGGGCGCAAAATTGTATTTAGTTGGCAGACTTGGTTTTAGTTTGTCTGAAAAACACTTAAAACGTGCCGGATTGGATTATTGGGACAAGTTGGATATAGAGCATGTTGAAAGTCTGGATAAATTAATAGAAGAAAATCCGAATTCAAATTTTTACTATTTAACGACAAAAACAAAAAATAAATATACTGAAAAAAAATTTTTACAAGGTGATTTTTTGGTTTTTGGTCCGGAAACAAGAGGTCTTCCGGAAGATATCTTAAACAAAAACTTGCCTTTTTGTTTAACTATACCAATGAGAAAAGAAACAAGAAGTTTAAATTTATCGAACTCTGTTGCAATAGTTGCTTATGAAGCATTTAGACAATTCGGAGTTGAAATTAGTTAGGAGAAACAATGCAACAACGTAGCGCTGACATTCAAGTATTAACAAAAGAAATTATTTTAAATTTATTGCCAAAAAGAAATCAAAATTCTCACAAAGGTGCTTTTGGCCATATATTAAATATTGCAGGTTCAACCCAATACACCGGTGCTGCTTTTTTGAGTTCAGTTTCCGCTCTAAAAGTAGGTGCAGGGTATTGTATGCTTGCAAGTTGTTCTGATGTAATTACAACAGTATCATCTTTGACTCCTGATATTACTTTTTTAGACTTAGGACAAAGTCAATATGGAACTATTCCAAAAGATGCACTAAAATTTCTTAATGCTATCGCAAATTACGATGTAATTTCTATCGGATGCGGTTTGAACCAAATTGGTGGTGTTAGTGAATTAATTATTAATTTTTTGAAAAAAAATAAAAATTCTTATCCTCCAATAATCATTGACGCCGATGCTTTGAATGCTATTAGTCAAACAAAAAACTTTGAATTTCCATTAAATTCTATTATTACTCCTCACCCTATGGAATTGTCGAGATTGTTCGGTGTAGAAGTTGAAGAAATTCAAAAGAATCGTGCAAAATGGGCTTGGGAAGCAAGTAAAGAATTTGATTGCATTGTTTTATTAAAAGGACATGAAACAATAATTTCTATTCCAAACGGAAAAATATTTATAAATCACACAGGAAACTCTGCACTTTCAAAAGCGGGCAGCGGTGATGTTTTGACAGGTATGATAGCGGGTTTTGCAGCACAAGGAGTAACTCTGGAACAGGCTGCTTGTTTGGGTGTTTATATCCATGGTCTGGCAGGTGAAATTGCTGCAAAATCAATGAGCGAATACTGTGTGCTTGCTTCTGATATTATAAAATATATTCCACTGGCATTCAAAACATTATTAACAACAAATTAGTTGTTATAGTCAAAAGCCAAGTCTAATGTTGGTGCTTTCATTACAATTGCACTTGTTGAAATTATATCAACACCGGTTTTTGCGATTTCTTCAACGTTGTCTAATGTAACGCAGCCGGATGCTTCAACAATTGCTTTTTTATCAATCAATTTGCAACACTCAACCATTTCTTCATTTGTCATATTATCAAGCATAATAATATCTGCATTTGATTTCAGTGCAAGTTTTACTTGTTCTATTGTGTCGCATTCAATTTCTATTTTGTGCGAATGAGAAATTGTTTTTCTGACTTCTTCGACAGCTTTTGCTATTGAACCGCCATACAATGCAATATGGTTGTCTTTTAGCATTACGCAATCTGATAAATTAAATCTATGTACATAATTTCCGCCAACAGAAACAGAAAATTTTTCAAATAATCTGAAATTGGGGGTGTTTTTTCTTGTATCTACAATTCTTACATTGTATTTGTCGATTTTTTCTTGAAATTTTCTTGTATATGTCGCAATACCGGACATTTTTTGAACAAAATTAAGTGCAAGCCTTTCCCCTGTTAATATATATCTGGCATTTCCTGAGATTTTTGCAACAGTGTCACCTTTTTTGATGTTGTCGCCATCTTGGAAATAAAAATCAACTTTAACATCATTACCCGCAAGTAGTTCAAAAACTCTTTTAAAAACACTTTTTCCACACAAAACACCATCATTTCTGGTTTTTAAGTATACTTCAAATTGGGGATTGTCCAAAGAAGCACAAATAGCGTCAGTTGTAATGTCGCCATAGTACATATCTTCTTTTAGGGCAGAAATTATAAAATCATCTATTGCAAAATTATTTAACCAATATTGAGTCATTGTGTGTTATTTCTCCTGTTGTTTTTGTGTCTTTACAAATATCATCGTCTCTAAAATGTGCACCAATCGATTGTTTTCTTTCGGCTGCTGATTTTACGATTAGTGAAGCAAGATAGAGTGCATTGTTTAATTCGTATTTTTCTTTCGAAGGGGATGAATTTGATTCATCGAGTTGCATTTTTAATTCAAATATATCATTCATTGCTTTTTCTAATGTGGCTTTATTTCTTACTATTCCTACATTTTTTGACATTGTTTTTTTGAGATTTTGGAATAATTTTGAAATAATTTCCGGCTGTTCATCGTTTTCAAAGCACAAATTTTGATATTTTTCGACTGTGTTTATTATTTTGTTGTCCAATCTTTTTGGTGGAGCTTGAATGTTTTTTGAAATATAATCAGCTAAACTTTTTGCAAAAACTCCACATTCTAATAATGAATTTGACGCTAGTCTATTTGCACCATGGAGTCCTGTCGAAGCACATTCTCCGATAGCAAAAAGGTTTTTTATTGTTGTTTGTGCATTTAGATTTACTTTTATTCCACCCATAAAATAGTGTTCTGCAGGTGCAACAGGAATAAGATTATTCGATAAATCTATATTGTTCTCTTCGCACAATAGCGTGATAGTTGGGAATCTTTTTTTAAATTTTTCAATTCCAATTGATGAAATATCCAAATATACATATTCACTGTTTGTTTCGGCCATTTGACTGTTTATTGCTCTTGCAACAACATCTCTTGGTGCTAATTCTGCTTTGAAATGATAATTTTTTGCAAAATAACAACCATTTCTATCAACTAATTTTGCTCCTTCACCCCTTACTGCTTCTGAAACTAGAGGCATTTGCGGTTTATCTTTGCAATATAAAGATGTTGGGTGAAATTGTATAAATTCCATATTTTCTGTTTTTGCACCGGCTAAAGAAGCAATTGCAATACCGTCACCCGTTGATTCTATTGGGTTTGTTGTGGTTTTGTATAGTTGGCCTATGCCTCCTGTTGCAATAACGAGGGTGTTTGTGTAGATAACTTCATATTCTTTGTTTATGTTGTTAAAAACAATAACTCCTCTTGCAGTGTTTTCTTTGTCTGTCAAAATTTCTATCGCTGAAGAGTTTTCGCTGATGTCTATATTATTTTTTTTAAGTATATTTTCGCACAAAACTTCTTCTATAATTCTTCCTGTAGAATCACCTTTGGCATGAAGAATTCTTGGGCATGAATGAGCCGCTTCCAGCGTAAAGTTTAGCGATTTTTTTTCATTTTTGTCAAATTTCACACCAAACCCTATTAATTGTTGTGCGATTTGAGAAGAGTTTTCTGAAACAAACTTTACAGTATTTAAATTATTAAGATCGCATCCTGCTTTTATTGTGTCTCTAATGTGCGATTCTATAGAATCTTTTGGATTCAATTCAGGTATGACGCTTACCATTCCGCCTTGAGCAAGTGCACTTGAGCCGGAAAATAATTTGTCTTTTGTAATTATTAAAACTCCATCAACTAAATTTTTGCATTCAGAAAGCAGATTGCCCAAATATAACCCGCTCATGCCACTTCCTATGATTACTACGCTATATTTTGAATATTTCATTTTTATGTCCTTTGTTTATTTAATAATAATATAAAAATTAAATTTTTCTATGATAAAATTATTTTGTAAGTTTAAGTTATTGACGAGGTAGATATGACAAATACTAGAAAAAGAGCATTATTATGTATATTAGACGGTTGGGGGATTTCAAAAGATACTAACTACAATGCTGTCTATAGTGCAAAAACACCGAACTTTGATAAATATTTTTCTTCTATGCCTTCAACTTTAATCCATGCAGATGGACTTAATGTTGGTCTTCCTGAAGGACAGATGGGTAATAGTGAAGTTGGCCATTTAAATATCGGGGCCGGAAGAATTGTTTATCAAGAATTAACAAGAATAAACAAATCAATTGATGAAGGTGATTTTTTCAAAAACGAAGAATTTTTAAATGCAATAAACCACTGCAAAGAAAACAACTCCGCCCTTCACATTTATGGTTTAACTTCTCCGGGTGGTGTTCATAGTTCCATGAAACATTTAAAAGCACTTATAAAAATGGCATCTGACAATGGATTAAAAGATGTTTATGTTCATAGCTTTTTAGATGGTCGTGACACACCTCCATCTTCTGCGGTTAATTATTTAGCAGAAATTGAAGAAGAATTAAAAAAATACAATCTTCCAAAAATTGCTTCGATAATCGGCAGATACTGGGCAATGGATAGAGATAAAAGATGGGACAGGGTTCAAAAAGCCTATGATTGCTTGACTCTTGGAGAAGGAATAAAAGAAGAAAATTCAGACGTTGCAATTAAAAATTCTTATGCAAAAGAAATAACAGATGAATTTGTTGAGCCTACTGTTATATCAGAAAGAAGAATAAATGACAATGATTCTATAATATTCTTCAATTATAGACCTGATAGAGCCAGAGAAATTACTCGTGCATTTGTTGATAAAAATTTTGATGGCTTTGAAAGAAAAAAAGTAATCAAAAATCTATATTATGTTTGTATGACTCAATATGATGAATCGATGACCGTGCCTGTTGCATTTCGTCCGCAAACTTTGGTTAATATTTTAGGAGATGTTTTGGATGAAAATGGAATAAAACAATTTAGGACAGCAGAAACTGAAAAATATGCTCATATTACATTTTTCTTTAATGGCGGCGTTGAAAAAGAAGGCAAATTGGAAACAAGAGCACTTGTTAATTCTCCAAAAGTTGCAACTTACGATTTGCAGCCCGAAATGAGTGCTTATGCAGTTTGTGACAATGTTTTAAAAGCAATTGATGATCCTGAATATGGTTTTATTTTGGTTAATTTTGCAAATCCTGATATGGTTGGTCATACAGGTGTTATGGATGCAGCGATAAAAGCATGTGAAACAGTGGATGAATGTGTTGGAAAAATTGCTAAAAAAGCTCTTGAAAATAATATAACAATGATAATTACAGCTGACCACGGCAATGCGGAATCTATGTTTAATGAAAAAACCCACGCTCCGCAGACTGCTCATACAACAAACGTTGTACCTTTTATTATCGTTTCAAATGATAAATTTGATATCGAATCAAATGGTGCATTGTGTGACATTGCTCCATCAATACTTGATATTTTAGAAATCAAAAAACCTGCAGAAATGACAGGAAAATCTATGATTAAAGCAATGGTTACAAAATAGATATCAAAATATCAAAGTTTCTAAGTAAAATAAAAACAGCCGCTGATTTATTTAGCGGTTGTTTTTATTTATATTTAACAATCCAAATCCTGCAAAAATAATCACAAAAAAGCTTATAACTTGTGCTATCGGAAAATTATCTACATATAAAACGCTGTCTATTCTGAAATGCTCTACAAAAATCCTGATAATTCCATAAAAAATTAAATACAAGTAAAAAATAGTACCTTTTTTTAGATTCTTGAATTTTGAAAAAATAAAAAGTAAAGCAACAAAAAGAACAATATTTAAAACTGATTCATATAAAAAAGTAGGATGATAAAAATCAATATCATAATACTCGCTATATCTGTGATTATTGCCTATATAAAGTTTTATAAAACTATTTGTCGGCTTTCCGTAAGCTTCTTGATTAAAGAAATTTCCCCATCTTCCGATTGCTTGGGATATAGGCATTGCAAGTGCTATAAAGTCAAAATACTCCGATATATTGTACTTTTTCTTTTTTAAGTATAGATAAAAAGCAAAAATTCCAAAAATAATTGCTCCCCAAATAGAAATTCCCCCATGGTTGATTAAAAATATTTCTTTTGGATTGTTTTTGTAAAACTCAAAAGAACCAATGATATAAAACAATCTTGCTCCAACTAAAGATGAAATTATCAACAAAGGAGAAAAGTCCAAAAAATCTTCCGCTTCTGTTTTATTGATATTTTTTTTAATTAAATAATAAGTAAAAGACAAGCCAACACTAATTGCAATTACCAGAATTATCCCATACCAATGAACTTGGTAATTGAAAATGCTAAAAATAATGGGTGTTTTGGGAGAGTTAATTAGCAGTTGCATTTGCTTTTGTTTCTTGAACTATTTGTTTTAATTCGTTGACTTTTTTAATTATCGAATCGCTATCTTCTGCATTTTGCATTTCCGTTACATAAGCGTCGTAATTTTTCATGGCATTTTCCAAATAATCAACATATTCTGCCATTACTTTTTGTTGTTCTTCTTTTGATTTGAATTCTTTTTTAACTATTTCGCCATTTTCATCTTTTGTTTCTAGCATTTGATTTGCACTGCATTCATAAGAAACTGCAAGTATATAATTTGCCATAGGTTCTTTTTTTGAAAGTTCTTGTGCAGCTTTTGCATGAAGTAATGCTTTGTCGCATTGTTTTAAATTCACGTATGCATTAGCGAGATTGTATCTTGTTTCATAGACGTTTGGGTCTAAATCGACCGATGATTCCCATCTTGAAATTGCACCTTGCGTTTCTCCATCTTGCATTAATTTTACTGCTTTTTCATTTAATTCGTATACTGCAAAAGAATTTATACATGCACTACAAAACACACCTATAAATAATAACAAACTAAATAATATTAATTTTCTCATAATTTTCCTCGATTTCTATTTCTATTTAAGCATATTTGCTATACAATCAATTGTAAATCAACCAAACGATGAATTTTTAGAGGATTTATGAGAAAAAATAGTTTACTTATTTTAGACTACCAAGAAAATTTTGCTGACGACTTTTCTATAATTGCTTATGCTAAAATAATGAAAAAACAAAATTCAAATCTAAAATATTTCTATGAAAACAAAACTTTCAAGCGTTCAAAATTTGAAGAGTGTATGTCAAACTTTAATTTTGATTTTGATGTTGATTTTGACTATATTTCTTCGAAAAAAGTTAAAGATATAGCTCAGAAATCTTATTTTTTAAATAATATGTTTTTAAAAAATGAAAAAATGTTTAATAAATATGTAAGAAATAACGTACTATCAAAAACGCATTTTGAAATAAATGATATCGAATTTATAACAAACGAAATTAAATCTTTGTTTTCTTTTAAAACATTTGGTTTTGTAAAAAACCATGACATTTTAGATGATATAAATTCCTGTAGTTCTATTGGTATGTTTGTTTCAAAAGACGATGAATTATCTGATATTGATTTAGATTTTGTTAAAAATTCTTTGAATAGATTAAATAAATACTTAAAGCAACCTAAACTTTTTATTTTTTCTAAAAACAAAAACATAAAAATCGATACTCATATTGAATATGAAATAGTTGATTTACTGGATTGGAGAGAAGAGTTTTATTTTCTTTCTTTATGTCGACATCATATAGTTTTAGATACAAAAAATTCTTACTCAAAAAACCTTTGGGCAAGCATAATAAACAAGAAAGACTACTGCTATACTCTTTATAAAAAATCAAAAGACATTGATATTAAAAAAGTTCACAATTGGTTGTTTGTCTGATTTTATTTTTTATTCAAGCGGCTGCTTGACATACACTCCATCTCCGCCCAAATATTCTACTTCACTTCCATCAATATACAAATAGATTGCTTTATTGGGTTCAACCTTTTTTGCTGTTGCAGAAAGCTGTTTTATTCTGTTTTCAATACTATTAAAACCTCCGCCATTTCCAAAGCTTGAAGTCAAATTAATAATTACTTTGTCGCTATCTACTTGTAGATTTATTAAGTCTACATTAGGTGGAATTTCTGTATAAATGCCGCTTTTTGATTCGCTAATTAAAGGACCTTTTAAAAGCAATAGAATTGCACTTTCAAGAGAATTGCTTCCTTTGACTTCTCTTACAATTGGAGTCAGTTTTCCTTGATTGTTGTAGAAATAACATGTGTGAAGTTCTTTGTGGTTATCTTTTTTTGCTATTTTTGGTTCTGTTTTTGGCTGTTTTTCTTCAATGTTTATTTTTTCATCTTTTTGAATTTGATACATTGTACTGTTTATGTTACTTATGTCTTTTGAATAGCCGTCTTTTCCAAAGAACTTGTAAAACAAAAATCCTAATGCAACAATAAGGCATATTACAAATGTTTTTAAAAATGTGTTCATTATTCTTCTCCAAAGTATTTTTTTGGTTTTATGTAGTCATCATTAACTTGTGCTATTGATATTAGTTTATTATTTTTTGTTAGTAGTAGCAAACTATTTTTTAATTTTTGTGAATTTTTTATAAAATTTCCATTTTTTATAAAATTCAATTCGTCATCTTCTAATTCATATTTATCTATATCTAAAACATCGAGAGGATTAATTTTGTTATACAAACTATCATCCAGATTGTTTGAATTTTTAATATCGAAACTTCCGGCTTTTATTCTGATTAAATCTGTCATATAAGCACCACATTCGAGCTTTTGTCCTATATCATGTACAAGAGAGCGGATATAAGTACCCTTTTTGCAGTGTACTTCGATTTTTGCCGTGTAATTTGTTTTATCAAATTCAAGGATTTTTATTGAATAAATTTCTATTTCTCTTTTTGGAATTTCAATTTCTTTTGACGGCTCTTTTCTCACAATATTGTATAATTTTTCACCGTTTATTTTTATTGCAGAATATTTTGGCGGCATTTGTTCTGTTTTGCCTAAAAATGTATTTAGTAAATCTGTTAATTCGTTTTTATCAAAATTCGGTTTTTTAACAAAAATCTCTTCTTTTTCTGAATCAAATGTTTCTGTAATAAAACCAAATTTGATATCTGCAACATATTTTTTATCTGATGGCAAATAATCTAGAAGCTTCGTTGCTTTTCCGACAGCCACTTGCATAACGCCTGAAGCTAGTGGATCAAGCGTACCCGAATGGCCAATTTGTTTGATTTTTAGTTTTTTTCTTAAAAACCTTATTACATCAAATGATGTAATGTTTTTAGGTTTGTTAATATTTAAAAAATACATACCAATTACAATTCGCCACGTTCAATTTTATTAATCAAATCAAGCATTTTAGCACCATGTTCTAAGGAATCGTCCAAAATAAACAATAATGTTGGTGTTTTTCTTAATCTTATTCTTTTACCTACTTCATGACGAATTTGACCAACATGACGTTCTAGTGCTTTTGATGTCTTTTGTTTTACTTCATCATTTCCATATACACTATAGAAAACCCTTGCTGCGGTGTTGTCTGAAGATACATCAACATCAGTTATAGAGACCATGCCACAAATAGCAGGATCTTTGATTTCTCTAAATATAATATCTGAGATTTCTCTCATTAATGCTTTTCTTACTCTTTCGTTTCTTAATGTTGACATACAAATTCCCTACACTAATGTTTGTGGCTCAACTTCTTTTGTTGTGGAAACTTCTATTATATCACCTTCTTGAATATCATTAAATTTAGAAAATGATATACCGCATTCGTATCCTTCTTTTACTTCTTTTACATCGTCTTTGAAGCGTTTTAACTGGTCGATTTCACCTTTGAATATTTCTTCGCCGTTTCTGATTAAACGAGCTGTTTTTGAACGAACAATCTTTCCTTCTGTAACATAGCAGCCTGCAATTTTATTTGTTTTGCCAATTGTAAACACTGCTCTTACTTCTGCTTTACCTAGCTCAACATCTTCAATTTCCGGTGCCAACAATGACAACATTGTTTTTTCAACATCTTCTAATACTTGATAAATAATGTCGTATTTCTTGATTTTTACACCTTCTTTTTGTGCAGATAACAATGCATTTGAATCTTCTTTGACGCTAAAACCTAATATAATAGCATTTGAAGCCGAAGCAAGCATAACGTCTGCTTCTGAAATGTCACCAACACCCGCATGAACAATTTTTATGATTACTTTTTGTGATTTAACATTTTGAATAGCTTGTGATACAGCCTCAGCTGAACCGTTTGTGTTTGCTTTGATAATTAAATTCAAATTTGTAATTTCATCAACGTTGCTCATCGCTTCTTTTTGAACGTGTGCAGCCGTCATTGCTTCAAGCCTTGTTGAACGCTCTTGTTGCTTTCTTTCGTTAACGATTGATTTCATTTCTTTTTCGTTTTTAACGACTTCAAACAAATCACCTGCTTGTGGCACTTCATTTAAACCTAGAATTTCAACCGGAGTAGAAGGTCCTGCGGTGCGAACTCTCTTTCCTGAGTCATCTAATAATGCTCTTACTTTTCCGCCGACATTACCTGCAACAATAGAATCGCCAACTTTTAATGTACCGTTTTGTACCAACATTGTTGCAACAGGGCCTTTTCCTTTGTCGAGATTGGCTTCAATGATTACACCTGTAGCGGGACACTTTTCGACTGCTTTCAATTCTTGCATATCTGCAACGAGCAAAATGTATTCAAGCAACTCATCTATGCCTGTTTTTTGTAAAGCTGAAACAGGACAGCAGATTGTGTCGCCACCCCATTTTTCAGGGATAAGATTGTGTTCTGATAATTCTTGTAAAACTCTATCGGGATTGGCATCAGGTTTGTCCATTTTGTTGATTGCAACAATAATCGGAACTCCTGCAGATTTTGCATGAGAAATACTTTCTACTGTTTGTGGCATAACACCGTCATCTGCTGCGACTACCAAAACCGCAATATCTGTAGACTGTGCACCACGAAGTCTCATTTGAGTGAATGCTTCATGACCGGGAGTGTCAATAAATACGATTTTTCTTTTGTTTAGCCATACAGTATAAGCACCGATGCTTTGCGTAATTCCGCCAACTTCTGTATGAACAATTTTGTGTTTAGAAGCTCTGATTGAATCCAATAAAGTTGTTTTACCATGGTCAACGTGTCCCATAACAGTTACAACAGGTGCACGTTTAACAATATCTTCTTCTTTTGCGTTGAGCAAGTATTTATTGATACCTTCTTTTTCTTCTTCTTCAGCAATGAAAGCTTCTATATCTTCTTCTAAAACTTCTAAACCAAAGTTTTCAGCAACCTTTTTGGAAGTTTCTGTATCTATTGGAGTATTAACTGTGACCATAATGCCTTCCAGCATTAAAAATTTAATAATTTCTGCCGGAGTTTTTTTGATTTTGTCTGATAACTCACCAACTGTCATTGGTCTATTTATAACAACGGATGTGACTTCTTCTACACTTGCAACTTCTTGAGTGTGCTTTTTATGTTTGTTTTGAACAGTTTTTTCAAGACTAATTCTTTCTTGTTCTTCTTGTTTGTTGTTATAGCCGTGTTCTTTTTTCTTCTTTTTGGTATTTCTGTTTTGATTTTGATATATATCTTGCGAAATAATGTGTCTTTTTATAGGCGTTTGTTGGTTTTTGTCTTGTTGTTTTTCAGGTTTTTTAAATTCTCTTTTTTCTTTTTGTTTGTTTTCAGCTGCCTCCGGCTGTTTTGCAAAATTTCTTCTTGTCATAGATGGTAAAGTAGAAAGTTTGTCTGTAGAGTTTTCTATTTTTTGTGGTTTTACTTCTTGTTTTGGCTGTTCTATCGGTTTTTGTTCAACAGGTTTTTTGTTTTGATTTTGTTTTGGTCTTTGTGGTTCTATTGATTTTGCACTTCTTACTATTTCCAGCCTTGAAACTGATTTTTTGACAACATCTTCTTTTGCTTCTTGTTTTACTTCAGGAGTCTCTTGCACTTTTTGTTTTTTTACAACAAAAGCCTTTGGCTTTGCAGAGTTAGAGGATTTGGCCAAATACAAATTTTTAATTTTCTGAATTTGCGATTCGGTAATTGTAGAACTGTGCGATTTTAGTGACAAACCTAATTTTTCGTTTGCAATTTCTATGATTTCTTTTGATGTTTTTTCTAGTTCTTTAGCAAGTTCGTGTACTCTCATTTTTCTCCAACTTCAATTTAAGTAGTGCAATTATATTACTAAAATAACACAATCATAAATAAAAATACAATATATTATTTAAATTGTTGTATTTTAATTAATGTCCAAGGTGCTTTATTTTGTTTTTTTGCATAGAATTTTATTATTATATCGTTTGCAAACGATATAGTGTCTTTTGTGATGTCGGGTGGCAACTTGTTTATTACTGTTTTTGATGAATTTGAACGAAGAGAAGTTGTTTTTGCTGTAACATTGTTTTCAAATTGAATTTTTTTGCCACCTAAATACAATTCCGTTAGTACATACAAATCACTGATTTCGTTTTTTGTTTGGTTTTCTATATTGTATTTTATATATAATTCTTCTTTGCCTATGAATTTGATTTTTTTAGAAAAAATGTCAATACCTGATACTTTTAAGTCATCTTTGAATACGTATATTTGGTTTAGAATTTTGTTGAATGAATTTATTTTGTTTGTGTAGTAGTTTATTCTATTGGTACTACCGTTTGAGCGTGATTCTTCCAGTAATTTGTTGAGCAAATCATTGTAAATATAAGGATTTACAATATATGGATTTCTATCAAGAACTTTTTTTATCAGTTTTTCAGATTTAATTTTATCTATATCTTTATATATCAAAGCAAGCTTATACTGTGCTATTGGAGTTTCTTTTATTCTTAGGGAATTATTTATATCAAGAATTGCTTTTTTTGTCTCTTTTTTCGCAATTTTTATATCTGCCATTTTTATATATTCTTTTGCATAATTTGTTTTCAATGTTTCAAAATCTTCTTTTGAATAAACGCCTTTTGCGTATTTATAAGCAACTTGATACGCCCTAATGCTGCCTTCAATTTCTCTATCGTCGTCTAAACTTTTTGCAATAGATTCGTAAATTTTTGCTTTGTATAAAATAGCTTTTTTGTTATACAAAGAAATCTCTTCTGCAAGATTTAATGCCAGATTGTAGAGTTTTCTTTCAATACAAAACATTGAATAACTATATAGCGAATAGTTGCTTCTTTCTGAAATTTTTAGAGCTGTTTGAAAATAAACATTAGCACTATCGTATTCTTGTATCTCATTGTATTTTTGTGCCAATAGAATGTGAGCCTTGTAGTCTTGTGGGTCTTTTTGAATTCTTTTTTCTAATGTCGCAATTGTATGAAATCTGTTATATATTTTTTTTGACAGTTCAATTTTTACAACTTTTTTTTCACTTCTCCACAAAAGGCTGACTTCTGAAATTAGTGCAATTGAATATACTATTATCATAGTAACAAATACTGTGACTAGAGATGAAATAACCGTTTTTTTATTCATAATACTCTTTTATTTCTATCGATTCTATTGCTTCCAGTTGTTTGAATATGTCATTTATTTCTTTTAGCGGTTTTTTTGTTGAAACAACTGCACTGAATTTAAGCTGATTGTGATTAATTAATTTTTTATTTAATTTAAATATTTTATGAAAATTGTTCGTAAAGCTTTCTTGAATTTTTTCGCAATTTTCTGCCGAAGTTGATATAGCAATTTCATACAAAGTGTAAAAGACTTTTCTTTTTGAGATGAAGTTTTTTTCTAGTCTTCTTATTACAATCAATATAACCAAAGTAGCAACTGATGCAACGATTGCTGTAAAATACTCACCACATCCACAAGACATTCCGATAGCAGCACACATCCACAACGTTGCCGCCGTTGTAATGCCTGATACATTGCTCCCATGACGCATTACCGTACCTGCACCAATAAAACCGATACCGGTAATGACTTGAGCTGAGATTCTGGCGGGGTCATTTTGTGTTGCAACAATCCCTCCTGCTTCATTCATATTGAAGCCATAAATTGAAAGAATAGTAAAAACACAAGCTCCTGTACAAACCAAAAGATGTGTTCTTAATCCTGCAAATTTTCCCGTAAGTTCTCTTTCCATTCCCGGAATGAATGCCAAAACTGAAGCAAGAATAATTCTAAACAAAATTATTAAATCTACTCCAATTTCTGTATTTAGTATATTTTCCAGCATATTTTTCCTTATTTTATTGCTTTTGGATCAAGTATATCTCTTATTTTATCTCCCAACACATTAAAAGACAAAACTGCAACAAAAATTAAAAAACCGGGAGTAAGAAGCCAAGGCCTATAAATAATATTTGCAAATTCTTGTGCTTCTTTCAACATATTTCCCCAACTTGCATCGGGCAATTGTATCCCCAATCCCAAAAAGCTTAAACCTGATTCAGCCAAAATATATGATGGAACCGATAAAGTAATTGCAATGATTATGTAACTGGATGTTTGGGGTAAAATATGTTTTATTATTATTCTGGTTTTGCTTGCACCTATGGTTTCTATTGCTTTTATATATTCTCTGTTTTTGATTGATAAAACCATTCCTCTAATCACTCTGGAAAAACCTGCCCAGCCGATAAATGCAAGAATTACCGTAATAAGTGCAAATCTTTGTTTCGATGTCATATTGGATGGCAAGATAGAAGCCAGTATAATTAGCAAATAAAAACTTGGGATTGTCATAATAGCTTCTGCAATACGCATTAAAATTTTGTCTGTTTTTCCGCCTAAGTATCCGGAAATTCCCCCATATAAAGCTCCAATCGGAAATGATATCAAAAGAGCCAAAAAACCGATTGTAAGAGAAATTTGTCCCCCGAAAAATAATCTTGAATACACATCATGCCCGTTCACATCAGTCCCGAGCAAAAACAAATTGCAATTTTCCGGTTTTGAAATAAGGTGTATGTTGCATTTTATTAATCCAAAAAGTTTGTACTCGTAACCTTTTGAAAAGAATTTTATTTTATATTTTTTGCTTCTGTCTTGTTTGTAGTTGATTGATAAAGTCTCTTTGTCAAATGTTTTTGTATAATTGTATGTGTATAAAGGTGTGATTTTGTTGTCTTTTGTAATTAAATACAGGTTATTTGGCGGCTGATAAGCAAGTTTTCTGTTAGAGTAATCTGAAGGATAAATTGCAAAAAAATCTGCAAAAGCAATTGTAATATACATCACAAGAAGCACTAATAATGCAATAAATGGAATATTATCTTTTTTAATTTTTATTAATATGTCTGTGAAATTTTTAAGTTTATTTTTCATTACACCCTCATTTCAGGGTCGGTTAATTTCAGTAAAATATCAGATAACAAATTGCCCAAAATCAACATTATTGCACCAATCATTAAACTCGCCATTACCAGATTTATGTCAGATTGTATAACAGCTTCTAAAACCAATTTTCCAAGCCCGGGATATTGAAATACGTATTCTGTAATTGCAGCACCTGATAACAAACCTGCAAATTCAAATCCTAAAAGCGTAATAATCGGATTGATTGCATTTCTTAGAGCATGCTTAAATATAACTTTTCTTTTAGACAAACCTTTTGCAATTGCAAATTTTACGTATTCAGAATTCAATACATCAAGCATATTTGCTCTCATTTGTCTTGTTAGAGATGAAAGAGAAATTGTTGTTAAAACCGTTGCAGGTAAAACCAAGTGCCATAAAACATCAAATATTTTGTGAAAAAAATTAAAATCGCTAAAACCAATGCTTGTAAGTCCACCCAATGGGAACAAACCTGTTTTTTGTGCAAACAATAGCATTAATATTGCAAAAAAGAACGATGGAATTGCCATTCCTATACTGGATAAAATTGTTAAAATTTTGTCAAATCTGGAATTGTAATATACTGCACCCAAGACCCCCAATGGTATAGCAATTATCCAACTGGATACAATTACAGCAAGCGAGAGAATCAAAGTATTAAATATTCTTGTTTTAATCTTTGTTGATACTTTTGTATTGTCTGTACAATACCCCATATCACCTTTTAAGAAACTTTTTAGCCACAATCCGTATTGAACAATTATGGGCTTATCTAATCCTAATCTTTTTGTTTCTTTTTCGATTGTTGTCTGTGATATTGCCGGATTTAGTTTTAGTTGTGCTAAAGGATCAACAGGCGACAATCTGATTAGAAAAAAGCTAAATAAAGACACAATAAATAAAATTGGAATTGTATTTAAGAATCTTTTAAAAATATAAACCCAAGTACTCATAAATTAATCCTAGTTTAAAATATACAAAAAATAAATTAGCTAAAGAGATTATTTAGTCTTTCTTGTATATCGCTCGGGTCAATTTCGTTTGTTATGTTGTTTATATCCATAGCTTGTTGAAAATATTTTGCAGCTTCTATGTTCTCATTTTTTAGTGCATAACAGCGACCCAAATTGTAATACGCAAGTGCATAATTTGGGTTGCATGCTATCGCTTTTTTGAAATATCCGATTGCTTCTTGTATTTTTACCAAATCATCCAAATATATAACCCCAAGATTATTTTGTGCAATGTCATATTCCGGATCGTATTTTATGGACAGTTCATATTCTTTTATAGCTTCGTTTAGATTACCCATACCCCAATACAAATAACCCAAGTTGCAGTGTATTTTTGAATTGTTTGGTTCTAGTTCCAATGCTCGTCTATAAACTATGAGAGCATTTTTGTAATCTTGATTGTCATAAAACGCACTACCCAGTGAAATATATACATCGATTTCTTTTGGAGTTAATAGGTTCGCCATTTGGTAACATGCAATCGCAGAATCTATGTTTTTTGTATTTTGATGAATAAAACCTAATGTTTGTGCAGCCAAACTTGTCCAATCTTGTTTTGGATTTATGGTAATTGCAGCTTGGTAATGTTCAACTGCTTCTTCTGTTTCGCCTTTCATAAAGTATAGATTTGCTATATTAGAATGAGCACCGGCGTGGTATGGGTGAATTTTTAGGTATTTTTTGTAATACGCAATTGCACTATCATAATCACCCATTTCTTCATAAGCAGACGTGATACCTGTGTAGGCACTTCTATTGAATTGATCCAGCCACAAAGCCATTTTGTATTCAACGACTGCTTCGTCTAATTTGCCGATTCTTCTGTATGTATCTCCTAAAGACACATACAATGTAGAGTATCCCGGCATTTCATCTATTAATTTTGAATAAATTTTTAACCCTTGTTCTATTTCTCCAATATTAATCAAAGCGTCTGCTCTTGTGATTTGCGGAAAAATTTCAACAATTTTAAATTTTCTTTTAATTTTTTTGATTGAAAAATCATCAAATGGTAATAACAACCACGAAAGTAATAATTCTGTTATTGCTATTATTCTTTTTTTGTTGTTTGAAAAATAAAGAGAATTTAACAATCTGAATTTTGAATAATGCATTTTTGATGATTTGACAGGTGATGAATTTTTAAGTGCAAGTTCAATATAGGTAAGTGCATCTTGAAATCTGTCTTTTTTTAATAAGCATTCAGAAATCATATAGTAGCATTCTGATTTTTTTCCGTTTTTTTCTATAGAAATATTGTAGTAGTTTATTGCTTTATCAAAATCACCTTTGTAATACAGTGCATTACCTATTTTGAAGTATATTTCGCTGTTGTCTATCAATACTTCTGCAGCTTTTTGATATTCGGTTATTGCATCATCTATAAATTGTTTTGATTGGTAAATATCTAAATGTCTATCTAAATACAAATCACCCAATCTAACATGAAGATTTGTGTTAGAAGGTTCATCAGACAAGAGTCTTTTGCAATATTCGATTGCTTCTTGAACTTGTCCTTTTTTTGTCATTTTTGTAATTTGTCTATTTATTTCTTTGATATTATCCAATTTTAAAACTCCAATTTGTTATTTTTTTGTACTTTGTTCAAAAACGTATTTAACAATCTTGTCTTGCATTTTTGAATCTATATTTTGATAAGTGGCTGCTGTAACGTCATTGTTCGTTTTTACAATTTTTGCTTTTGTTGTTATTTGGTTATCGTTTAGTGTTAATTTTATTTCAATTATTTCATCTATTTTAAAATCAATTTCATTACAAGAAAACCCTATTCCGTTTCCCGAAATATCAATAGCTGTTGCATTGTATTCTTTTTTGTTTTTTACAATAACAAAATCCAATTTGGTTTTTACTCTACTAAATTCCCTTTTTGTAATAACTATATACGCAGGATTGTTTTCAACGAGCAGTCTATTTGATGAATCAAGAGTGGAAATAACAGAACTGTTCATTTTTTTACTTCCAAGATGAGTGTCTATTGTGATTGTAAGCTCTTCCAGTTCTTTAATATTTTTCGCAAGCGGAACAAACTCTTCTTTTATTTCAATCAAAACTCTATCGAAAGTAAAATCAAGAATACTTGCCTCTATTTGGGTTTTGTCTTGCATTTCTATGAGTGCATTTTGATTTTTTCTGAGTTCATCCATAAATTGATTTTAAAATACTTTTTTATTTTTAGCAAATTTTTAATCTTCTGTTATTATTTCATCTAACTTGTAGTCAAATTCATCTTCAACAAAGCTGTTGTCTATAAAAACATTGGACAAAACTATGATTTTTTTTGCTTTTGTCGTGTTTGATTTAAAAAATCTGTCATAAAAACCTTTCCCATAGCCCAATCTGTAACATTTTTTGTTTGCAAATAATGCCGGAATGTAAAATACATCTATATTTTCAGGATTTTCTATATTGCCTTTCGGCTCCGGAATATTAAATGCCCCTTTTTCAAAGTCATTAAGAGAATTTGCTTTTACAAAAAACATCTCATTGTTTTGACATTTCGGAAAGTAAAAGTTTTTTTCTTTACACAAAATACCGGTTATATCGATTTCATTTTTAATCGGATAATAAAGTGCGATATTTTTTGCATTTTGAAAAGTGGAAGAACTTATGATATTTGTTGTGATTTTTTTTGATATTTTTTTAATCATACCAACCTTTGCCATAAATTCTCTTTTATTTAAGGCAATTTTTCTTAAGTCTTCTTTTTTTATTTTTTCTTTTACGAGCTGCATTTTAATTTGCCAAAATATGTATATGCAAATGCATTACTTCTTGTCCTGCATTTTTGCCTGTGTTTATTTGGGTTTTAAAGTCTGTAATATTTTCTTGTTTTGTAATATTTTTGATTGCTATAAACAAGTTTTTAATAAGCTCAAAATCCTTAACTTCATTCAAAGAAGCAACGTGGAGTTTTGGAATAACTAAAATATGCTTTTTTGCTTTTGGATTGATATCGTTGATTGCAAAACAAAATTCATCTTCATAGACGAATTTGGAAGGAATTTCTTTGTTTAATATTTTACAAAAAATACAATTTTCCATTTTTATCTCTTTCAAAATTACTTTACAAAACTATTATAATTTAAAAATATTAAAAAAATTAATTTTTTTGTAAAAAATCATACTTACATAATATAATATTTGGTATGGGGAGTAATATTCAAAAAACAATTTCTTTTTTAGTTTTGATGTCTTTTTTGTCGACGCAATTTTGTATTGCAAATACAATGTCCGGTCATATTCAAGTAGATGAATCAAACAAAAGCCAAGAAGAAAAACAGCTTTTTACGGGAGAAGTTGAAACTATTGATTCAAAAGATACAATCAATCTCACGGTTTCGCAGGTTTTGTCTTCCGGATATAATCTGGAAGGAGATGAGTTTTTTGCAGAAGTTTCTTCTGATGTAGAATCTCAAAAAGGTGTAATAATTCCATCAGGCACTATTGTCCATGGTTCAATTACTGTGATAGAAGCTCCAAAAAATATGGGTAGGGATGGCTATGTGAACATCGATTTTGATTATATGGTAACTCCGGATGGAAGACAGATTCCTATCCAAGCAAACTTTTCAACAAAAGACAATCTTGTAAAAGGTGCTGCAAAAACGGTCGCTGTCCATACAGGCTATACTCTTTTGGGCGGTGTTGCAGGAGGTTTGATTGCATTAAATACTTTGGGTTTGGGTGCTGCTATTGCTTCAAATG
>CAKUUG010000033.1 GCA_934692665.1 uncultured Candidatus Melainabacteria bacterium
AATTAAAGCTTATACTGATAAATGCTTAATTGCTGATGCGGCAGATGAAATCTCTGGGAGCATAGAAGTAGGAGATGTTGTGGAATATGACGGTCAGTATGAAATGGTAAGATCTTCATCTCCAGAGATACATATTAATGTGCAATATCCAGATAATGTTGTTATTTATGATCGTTTATATTTATTTGATTATACAATATGTGATGAAACAAGTTTGGATTTACTAAAACAATTAAATTTAATTGAAAAATTTTATGATAGCGGTGATATATGTTTGGCATTAACTGAATTAGGCTATGATTTGTTAAAAATGCTAAATAAGTATGAATAGAAATTACATTATATCAATATACCAATTACTATTTCCAAAATGATTAAAGTTCCATCGTATATCAAAGTAAAAATTTGATTCAATTAAATTACCATCCTTAAAATTATAAAATATTTTATTTTGTTGTGTTTTACGGGAACTTTTAAACGCATCTTGAATTCCTTTTGCAAACTTTTCTGGATTCAGAATATGGAATGCCCAACATTTCTTTGGTTAATTTGTTTTTCAAAATCATATTCAAAACTTCTTGTATTATCAAGTTCTATATTGTAACGCTTGCCTGTTTTATCGATGCATGTGGCAAAATCAACAGTTTTATCAGCAAACTTGTTTTCCCATAAACAAATCAATAAACCAATTTCTTGCGTTTTCAAGTTTAAAATCTTTGTTCCATATAGCTTGTAATCTTTTTCAACCATAATATACTCCTTTCAAGCTACACTATTTATCACTCTTTCAATGGGAAGCTTCAAGCATATATCTAAAATCGTATATTTGGACATAATAATTTTGAAAACGGTTTAAATGGATTTTAAACGGTATTTAAACTTCAACATCTTTTTCACAAAAATGCATTCAATACATCTGCATCATTGTGCAAGTGCTTAATTATCGGTGCAAGATTATAGCATTCTTCAATCTCTCGCAACAAAGTAATCTATAACAACCGCTGTGTTATAAATATTCTCAGCCCATTTACTTAGCTGCTTAAATTCTTTTGGAGTAATCTTAAATCCGACTTTTTCCATACGACCTCCTTTATTGTGTCGTATTCATCACTCAAAGTCAGAATAAAATCAAGTTATACACTAAATTCAATATTTAATTTCTTTTTCCTATCTTGCCAATCTGGCATATGGACACTAATAAAATTATAAAAGGATTTATTATGAAATGGATATAAGAAATGGGTAATTTCATGTAAAATTACATATTCAATGCAATATTTTGGAGCCATATATAAATACTCATTTATAGTTATAGTGTTATTTTCAGGATTGCTTGTACCCCAACATTGTTTCATTTTTCTTATATTTATATTTGGTTTAATTTTTCCATGTTTTCTGATTATTGGATAATATTTATCCAATATATTTTGATAAACATTTTTCATTTCTTTTCTTGAAAATTCTTCATACTTCTTTTCAAGATTGTAACTAGAGTTTTTAATATAAAAAATTATTTCTTTATCGTTTAACTCTATATTATTTTGTTTTGCATTTTTAATATTTACCATATAAGAATGACCAAGTATTTTTACGCAGCCACCTTGTTTTAAAATATTCTTATTTTGAATCGCCTGTAACTTTACTTGTTTAATATTATGTTTAAATATCCAATTTTCTTTTTCTTTCAAGAATTTTGAAATATCTTCGTCAGAACAATCAATTGGTACCGAACAATTAATTTTGTTATCCGGAAGAATTCTAATATTGTAGTTTTTTACTTTTTTACGTTCTACGTTAATTAAAAATCCTTGCTTTTCTTTTAATAAATAATAACTTTTCATTAGAATATACTCTTTGCTGTCATTAATATATCTTCTTCGATTTTGTCCAATTTATCCATTGGCAAATTTATACCATTATCATCAAGAAAATCAAATATGTTGTCTTCGATCTCTTGTTTAATATTATTTATTAGAACTGTATTGTATTGCCAACCTGGTTTTTGTGAATTTCTAAAAGTATTTTTTATTGATATTGCTAATTTACCAAGTTGATTGTCTATTTCATCATTTTCGTTAATTTTTATTATTTGTTCAAGTTCTAATTTAAGATTACCATAGAATCCCTTTGATTCATCGTCATCTGAAA
The DNA here is from genome assembly GCA_934692665.1 of uncultured Candidatus Melainabacteria bacterium. Lineage (GTDB taxonomy): Bacteria > Cyanobacteriota > Vampirovibrionia > Gastranaerophilales > Gastranaerophilaceae > RUG14156. The sequence continues at coordinate 2,149 of CAKUUG010000033.1, forward strand.
TTATTGTAGGATATTTATTCCCAACAAAGCCTTTTTCGTAATCTTTTTCTAAATTTTGCATTTGTGCTAAATATGCTTCTTCGTTTCTTGATTTATTATATTCAGCAATGGTTTGGTCAAGCCTTTGTCTAAATGTCATATATAAAATAGGATCTTTTTCTCTATTTTCTGATAAACTTGTTGAAATATTGTTCACCATAGCTTCTGCTTTCGCTCTTTTTGATGGAAGTTTATCGAGTTCTTTTCCCATTGTTTCTTTGTCTGATAAATACAATGGATTTATAACTATTTCATCAGCTTCGGCTGAAACAAATTGATTTAGTAAATTCTTTATAGAAGATTCATAAACAGAAAAGTCTACAGTTTCACCAAATCTTAGTTTTATTCCACTTCTAAGTTTTTGCAAATATACATAATCTTTTTGTAATTTTTGAATCTCATCAATTCCGATTCCTTCATATACATTATAATTACTTATGGCAGTATCTAATGAATTAGAAAAATTAAGTAATTTTTCATAAAAATCTTTTCTTGTATCTTTGTCTTTAAATAATAATTGAATTTCTTCCGTGTCATTTGTATTATGCCCATCAAAGAATTTCATTACTTCACTATGATTTAAATATAGTTCTTTTTTAATGTCTTCAGGTCCATATATTGTTTTTTGAATATCGTTCTGATCATATTCGTTCATACCAGATTCTTTATCTGTATATAAATCCATAGCTGAAGTTAAATTTTCAAATATTCCATAGAAATCCACTATTCTACCATTCTTTTTTCCCGGGAATACACGATTTACACGAGCAATAGCTTGTAATAAATTATGTGTTTTCATCGATTTGTCTATATATAAAACTTGTGCAATTGGAGCATCAAAACCGGTTAATAGCTTATCTTTAACTATTAGAATATCGATATCTTCACCATCAGTAAAACTATTTTTTGCCCAATCTTCGTATGCTTCATAATTCTGTCCATATAATGGTTCAATTTCTGTTTTAAAGAAATTTGCAATTTTATCCTTATCATTATTGTCAGGTTCTTCTCCTTCTGCTTTGGCTTCAGGAGATATAACAACTGCGGACTTCATTCCAATACTTTTTAAAAGTTTGTGCAGTTCAATCGCACTAACTCTTGAAGATTCAGCAATCATAGCTTTAAAACCATTTGGTTTAATGTAACGTTCATAGTGTTGTTTTATCGCATAAGCAAGACAAGTTAACCTTGGCATAGTTGGTGCTATACTTGCAAAACGACTATATTTTCTTTTTAAATCTTCCTGTTGCATTTCTGTTAGACCAATTAAACATTGTTCTAAATATTGGTCAATTGCATCACTGGTAGTTTTTTGTGGAATTTTACGTCCTTCATAAACAAGCGGAACAATAACTTTATCTTCTTCTGCCTTATTTATTGGATAACTATCAATTAATGGTCCGATACGTTTATATGTATTTTGTTTCTCTGATTTTAATAAAGGCGTTCCCGTAAAACCAATCTTAACTGCATTTGGTAAAACATCTGTCATAAAGTTATGGAAATTACCACTTTGAGTTCTATGACATTCATCAATCAAGATAAAAATTTTTTTATCATTCAGCTTCGTTTTTTGTTTTGCTGCTTTTTCAAATTTATGAATAACGGTTGTTATAAGTGTTTCGCCTTCATTTTTTAATAACTCTATTAAACCTTTTCCTGTTGTTGCTCTTGCCGGACTCATTTGTGTGTTTGAAAAATTATCTCTTAACTGTTTATCCAAATTTATTCGGTCATTAACAAGTACAAATCTAGGATTTTTAATCCCTGAATTCTCTTCTTGAGATATCGCAATAATCTTCTTGACTAGCATTACCATTGTTAAAGACTTGCCACTGCCTTGTGTATGCCAAATTACACCATTACGCGTACCTTTATTATCGTTTAAAGTAACACGTTCAATGGCTTTTTGAATTCCAAAAAATTGTTGATAGCGGGCAACTTTTTTTACATTGTTATCATAAAGCGTAAAGTATTGTATTATCTCAAATAATCTTTCTGGTGTCAGTAGTGCAATAATACTTTTATCTTGTTCTTTGGGTACCCTATCTTGAATATATTTATCTAGTTGTTCATTCATCCAACTGGTATTTTTTTCTTTCCAAGGAACAAAATATTCAAATTTTGTACCGCAGGTTCCATATTTAAAACTATGAGGGTTCATTGCAATTACAAGTTGTGCAAATTTAAATAAGTGAGGAATTTCGTCTGTTTTCCAGTTTTTAATATTTTGTTTAATGCCTTCATCAATACTTACGGCTGATTTTTTGCATTCTATTATGACTAGCGGAATCCCATTAACAGTTAAAACAATGTCCGGACGTCTTTTGGAACGATCTAATTTTTGAACAGAAAACTCTTCTGTAACTCTTAAAATATTATTTTCAGGATGTTTCCAATCTATAAATTTCAAATCAAATGAAGACTTGCCACCATCATACAAATCTTCTTCGTAACTTTTTCCATAAGTTAAAAGATCATAAATTCCTTTCGATGTTTTCATTAGACCTGATTGAAGCGGAACATCAATATCAGAAATCGCACGAGCGATATTGCTTGAAGAAAATTGGAATTTTTCTCCTTTGTAGTCATATCTTTGACTTTTTAAAAAGTTCATTAAGTCATCTTTTAAAATAACATTGTACAAACTACCACGCTGTTTTTCTGCTTCAGTTGGAGATATATAAATCCAGCCCAATTTTTCTAGCAATTTAATTGCCGGTTCTTGGCTTTCCGGTCTTTCGTTATGTTGATAATGATTTAATTCAGTCATTTCTATTCCTTTATATTTTATAATTCTTTTTCAATAAATGGCAATACTTCAGCGATATCGTATGTATTTTCAACAATTTGTCCGTTATGGAAGTTGAATGGTACTGAAAATGCTCCTGAGTAACTTCGTTTACCTTCAATAATTGGGATATAAAAATCCATACTATTTTCTATTCTATAATCCAGTGAGCTTTTAATTAAGTTTGAACAAACATCATCTTTTTCATATAGATATCGTGGAGAGTATCGTACAGCAAATAAAATAATGTTTGCTGCTATTGCGTTAATGCAATTTTCCAATGTTGCCAAATGGAAGTTTGCATCAATATTATGTTTAATTTGATTATAAGCATAATACCAGGGTATTGATTTAGAAGCTTCTTTATTATTCCAATTTTCAAAAGGACAACACTTATATGGATTTGAATACCCAACAAGGGACAATTTATATTTACTCAAATCAATATAATCTAATATTTGAACATAATCATTCATTCTTTCGTTCTTTTTGAAATTATATCTCTTTAAACTACATTCAAGATCAGAACAAGCTAAGAATAAAAGCTCTCTTGTCTTATGGCTATATGATTTTAATCCTTCTTCAGATGGTTCAACATATAAAAGCAACTCTTGTAATTTTTCAACAAGAATACCAAGACTTCTTTTAGCTCTATATGCTTCAGGAACTGTAAAATCCAATTCTCTTTCAATGCTACTTTGCATCAAAGGTTTCCAAATGTGTTTGTATTTAACACCTATTTCCATATTTTCTTTTTTTAATATTGGGTATTCATAGGCATTTTGTATTATTTCCGTTATATTATAAGTGCTATCGCATATTAGTTGAGCTCTTATTTGCGGAGCAAAATCAGCATAAACAATTTGCAAAAACACATTTTGTTTTTTGTGGTTTTGATATGCTATGAGGAGCATTCCGTCCTTTTTTGCAAAATAGACATCCGTTTTCATTTTACACCTCATTAACCCTTACAATTCCAGTTAATAGCAATTGCGAAAGTGATTTTTTTAGTTGTTTGTACTGTTCTAATTCTTGCTTTAATAATTCAATTTCCTTATCGGCTTTTGAAAGTATATCAATAATTCTATTTTGCTCTTCTAGTTTTGGTATTTTTATTGGTAAATATTGATATTCAGATAAATAATATCGTTTGTGGTCAACTGCTTTAAATGATAACAATTGCATTGCTTTATATACATACAATAAATTAATATCTTTTGTTTTAGGTTTTAAAATTTTTATCGCGGATGATTGAACTTTAAAAGGGAAATCAACATATTTATTTTCAATAGTGAAATCATCAAATATGATAACTGGAACATTTTGATATATTCCAGTTTCTTCATCCGTATAAGATTTAATAAAAGCTTTGTTAGCAGTCAAAACGGGAATATCAGAATCATTTTGCTTTTCTTTATATTGATTCTTAACTATGTATTTAGTTGGTTGCTCATAGTCTAGCACCTCTCTGATTTCAATTAGTTCTCCCTTTGTCCGAGCTAATAGTGTTTTTCCAAATAATTTATTTTTTTTCTGCTTTTCAACTAGCAAATTTTCTTTAAGTTCAATAACCTTGTCGCAACAGCTTAAAATCTCAGCAATTTTTTCTTGCTCTTTTTCTGATGGTAACGCAAAATTAAACTCTATAAATTGAGAAAAATGAACTCTTTGTTTTTCTATTAACGATCCTGTTGCTTGAGTATTATAATAATTCAACATTGCTTGTGATTTTACAAAACTTTCCATAAAATAAGGATTGTAGTCATTAATAATACTAAAGACATTGTAGTACCCCGATACCGAACAGTCGTCTTGATCTTTATATCTTGCAATTGCTCCAAATCTTAAGTTCATTGGATTATATGCAAAATCATTATTCTTAACGACCTTATAGCTGTCTTCATCCTTAGTTATTAAAAAGCTTCTTTCATATTGTTCAGTTTTAGGAACTACTCCTTTTTCAATAGTGAGGCTATATAAAGGATATCTAGTGGTATCATTAACTTTTACGCATCTTTCTTGGAAAATTTTATTGAATGATATATTTTCCCAGTCAATTGGATGTATAAAACCTTGGTGTTTTTTATATCCTTCAGGAACTTCTCCTTTATTTATCAAATCTATTCTATTCTTAATCTCTTGCTTTTTATTCATTAACACTGTCATTTACACCTACCTGACTTGTAATTATTTTTTTATATTCATCTTCTACCTTTAGTAACCAAGAATGATACCAATACCACTGACCATCACTCATCATTACTCCATAATTTAATTTCGGATTTTTGGCATTGAATTTTTTCCATAGTTCGGTATGTTTAGTCATCGTGAAATCGGAAAAACCTTTTCTATTCATTAATTCCACAATTTGTTTTGGTTTATATTTTGCTGGTTCTTTGCCTGGTTTTACTAAAATCGTCTCTATTTCTTTACCAATAGCAGATTTTTCGTCTATAAAACGGTATGCTTTATCAGCTTTCCCCTCATGATTAACATTTTCTTTTATATATATAACTTTATAACTATATTTTGGACTTGATTTATCTTCTTCAGATAAATTTAATTCATAGTCTGCAATAAAATCTATTATATTTTTAGGAACATCGCTGTATTCTTTTAAAGTTTTTATTTGTTCTTCTGATAAACCAAAAAATTGTATTGCCATAACTAATTTTTTTGAAAGACCATATTTTTTACCAAAAAGTTTTTCTATATTATTATTGTAATTTATTGCACAGGCTTGGAATTTTGCAGATATCAGTTCATCTATTTTTGTTGTCATTTGATGTTCAATTTCATGTCGAATACCTATTAAAAATTTTAAATTTGCTTTTGTTACTTTGTCTAATGGACAATTATTATCATCAAGACATCTTTCTAATTCCCAGAATTTATATGCACCTTTTTTCGTTTTATCGTATTTTTTTCGTTGAGTAGTTCCAACTTTTTTATAATATCTATAATCCAAACCTATTTTTTTATAGTATGCATGTAATAAATAAGTCCATGATATTATCATCAACACAATATAACTTTCCGCTTTAAAAGTTATATTGGGATTATTAAATATACTTATTGCTGATAATGCAGCTTCTTGTGATTTTTTTATTAATTCTTCTGCATATGAAAAACAAATTCTTTTTCTAGGCATCACTTATCCTTTCCTGACTTTTTTCCTGCAATTATCCCATGTTCAATGGCTTCTAATTCTTTTAAATCTTCTGCATCAGCTTCTAATGCTTCTTGTTTTTTACGTGCTTCGTCAAATTCAAGATAACGTTTTTTAGCAATTTCGTCTGCTTGTTTTTTTGAAATTGCACCTTTGCCTTTTAAAATTTCGTAGTCATTAAAATTCAAGAAACCATCAACTTTTTCTTTCCAATCACTCATTGAAAGTTGCCTTCTTCTTTGAGCTTGATTTTCAGCATAGTCCAAAAACATTGAAACAAGTCTGTCCAACTCTTTGATTTCATTTTGTTGAAGATAATTCTTTGCTATTATTACGTCCTGCTTACGAACTCTTGAACCACTCCAATTGGTAAGATTCATATTTGGTTTAGTAGCATCTGCACGATTTACAATTATTTCTGCTGCTGTATTATTTGTAACTGCGTGCAAAAGTTTGTTCTGAACTTCAGCAAAAAAGTCATTTGAGGCTTTTAGATCATCTTTATAATCTACACTTAGTGCAAATAAATCTCGAACTTTTTGATAAAATCTTTTTTCGCTTGCACGAATTTCTCTGATTTTTTCAAGGAGTTCATCAAAGTAATCCCAACCACCAGGATTCTTTAATCTTTCGGTATTGAGAACAAACCCTTTAATAATATATTCTTTTAAGGTCTGAGTTGCCCATCTTCTAAATTTTATGGCAATTGCTGAATTTGTTCTATAACCAACAGCCAAGATAATATCTAGGCTAAAATATTCTACAGGTTTGTCGGAATTTGCAATGTGCATTTTTTGCACATTGCTTTTTTCATCAACTTCTCCGTCTTCAAAAATATTTTGAATATGGCGAGAAACTCCCGATCTATGTATATTGTATAACTGTGCTATTTTTTCTCTGTCAAGCCATATTGTTTCATTTTCTAGGTCAAGTTGTATGTCAAGTTTGCCATTTGGTGTCTCGTATATAATTAATTCTTTTTTGTCGTCTTCCATCTATACCACCAAACCTAGTTCTTCAAAATATTTATTTAGCTGCTTCTCAACATCTGCGAGTTCTATTTTGATATTTTTGATATTATTTCTAACTTCATCAATATCGATAATTTCTTCTTCCTCAAACGTATCAACATAACGAGGAATGTTTAAATTGAACTCATTTCCCTTGATTTCGTCATATGTTGCAAGTTGTGAGAATTTCTCAATAGTTTTTCTATTATCATAGGCATCTAAAATATCTTGAATGTTCTTATCTGTTAACTTGTTTTGAGTTTTATCTTTAATGTATCTTCCTTCGCCTGATGCATCAATAAATAAAACATTTTTATCTGTACGATTCTTTTTAATAACCAACAAACAAGCCGGAATTGATGTGCCGAAGAATAAGTTTTCAGGAAGTCCGATAACCGCATCCAACAAGTTTTCTTCAATTACTCTTTTTCTTATGATGCCTTCTGATGCACCTCTAAACAATACACCATGAGGAACAACAGCAACCATTCTTCCGTCAGGTTGTAAACTATTTATCATGTGCAATAAAAATGCCCAGTCGCCTTTACTTGATGGAGGCACACCCCAGTCAAATCTGTTATATGGATCAAGTTTGGCTTCCATTTTAAATTTCTTATCTTTATTCTTGTTATTACCGTCATTTTCGCCACCGGGGTTAAATCCTTCAGCCCACTTATCCTGAGAAAATGGCATATTAGCAACAACTACATTAAACTTCATCAAATTCCCATCACTATCAAGGTGAGCAGGATTTGCTAATGTATCACCCCAAGCAAGTTTTGCATCCATAATGTCGTGGATAAACATATTCATTTTACCCATTGACCAAGAAGATCCGTTCATTTCTTGCCCATAGATAGCAACTTGTTTTACTCCGGCATATTTTGCAGCTCTTATCAATAAAGAACTTGAACCGGATGTTGGGTCATAAATACTATCTCCTGATTTGGGTTTTGCAATTTGCGCCATCAACTCTGATACCATCATTGGAGTGAAGAAAGAGCCCGCCTTTTTACCGGCTTGACTAGCAAATTCACCAATCATATATTCAAAAGCATCACCAAGAACATCTGAAGCAACTTGATTTTCTTTTACTTCAATCATAGAAGGTCTTAAATCAAGTGGTTTAAAGTCTTCAAGTAGATTTCTTAATGTTGTAGCTTTTTGTTTAGAATTGCCTAAATTTGCTTCACTATTAAAATCAACACTTCTAAAAACGCCTTGCAATTGCGCATTGTTGTCTTCAATAGCACGTAATGCTGCATTGATTTTTTGACCTATTTCAGAATCATATCTGTTATCATAAAGGTAATCAAATGTCTGTTCTTCTTCAAGAACAAAAGGTAATCTTGATTTAGCTCTTTCAAGCCTTGTTTCATCATTATATTTGTCTTTTAAATCATTTAAATTTTCTGCATACGTGTCGCTTAAATATTTTACAAACAACATAGATAAAACATAGTCTTTATAATTTGCAGCATCAATTATGCCTCTAAAGGTATTAGCCCCACGCCATAAAGCTGCTTCAATATCAGATTTAGTAGTTTTCATTATATTTCCCCTTTAATTAATTTTTCTTGTATTATTTCATTTTGAATTTTTTGTTGTTCTAATAATTTTGATAATAAATTCTCTTTCCGTTTCATGAGTTTCGCAATCTCGATTAGTTTTTGTTGTTTTTGCAATGTTGGAATGCAAATTTCAACTTTTCCTATTGAACTTGTTTTAATTGATCTTAATTGAAACCCTTCCTCTAGTTTTTCAACTTGATTTATAAAATCTTTATTTTGCATGATTAATTGTAAATACTCAGGCAAAATATTACTCTTGGCATTATCGTTTAATCTTATTATGCCAAATTGAGAAGGAACAACAATATTTTCTTGCGAATCGTTTATTAGACATGATTTTAATGGTGAGAACAACCTAATAAGTATATCATTTTTAACGGTTAAATATCGATCTGTTAACTTATCTTTACTGATAAAATCATCACATTGATCTTCATCTAAATTTCCTTGTTCATCAATAGAACGTAATGTAACAGTTTTATATTGATAAGTTTCATTTGTTGAAAATTTTTCCATTACGTTTTGTTTGATTAACTCAAGTTGTTTTGCGCCTGCTCGTGATAAAACAAGTCCCATTTGAATATTTACGATACCTTTTAGTTTTACTTTTTTCATTATTTTAATTCCTTTTGATTTTGGAAAGAGGGAATACTCCCTCTTTCCATTAAAATCTTAATTAGCCCGTGTGAGCTTCCTTGCAGCAAAAATAGCAACCATCTGCCTTTGCATAAAATTTTCTTGCATATGCAACAGCTCGAATCCCATTTTCAAACATGCCAAGATATTTCACGTCATGTGCCATCTTGAGATAAGTACAATGTTCTTCATGGACTTCGTGATCGCCATTTTGTTGTGCAGAGTTGTTAACATAATATTTATGTAACATTTTAATCTCCTAAGGGTTACTAATCTAAACTCTGCACTTGATTTTTTTATTAAAATTGTTTAAGATGTAGTTGCGAAGCTAACTTAAACGTTAGTGCAAAGAATTCCTATCGAACAAACCCTTTATAATGTTCATAGGAATTTTGTTCTACATACATATTTGCATAAAAAAACTAAAAAGTCAATAGTTTCTTCTTTATATTTTTGTCATACATTGGTATTTACAATATAAATATGTAAATAAGAGATCCCTTTTTTTAGGTCAAAATGCTTTTTACAAAAGGATTTATGGAAGCCATTATCACTAATAATTTTATTTAAAATTGATGTTTACAAAACTTTACAAAATTAAAATTAATACAAAGATTTTATAAAGCATTAGTGTATTCATCTCCATCTCATAGATAATTACATCTTGTTCTGTATGTTAAATTACAATATATAAAGTAACTTGTGGTATTGCAATTATAATTATGGCTAAGAAAAATAGTTACAGAGATTTAAAAAGCAAGTATCCTAACTATATCATCATACAAAAAGCAGGCTGTTTTTACGATGTTCGAGATGGTGGTGCTGTATATTTTTCTGAAAAATTGGGTTATAAATTATATTCCGATAAAATATCAGAACATAAAATCGGTATTCCGCTTTCGCAAATAGAAAAAGCATTAAAAGAAGTGAAAAAAAGTAACTACAAGTATGTATTAACAGAAAAGTATGAAATAATTGAAAAAAATGATGACGGTATACCGATAACAAACAATGAAGAAAAATTTTCTGCAAAATCTCTCGAAGAAGGGTTTTGCCTGCTTGACAAAGTAGTCAAAGATGCTGATTTTGAAAAGATTTTGTCTTGGTATATTGCTCAAAAAAATAATATTTCTTTAGATGAAGTTATAATTAAGAATAACGACTCAAACATTTCATTAAAAAATCTCGTGCATTTATATAGCGAAAAGATAAAAGATTCCTCTCCATGTGAAAAAAATAATAATGAAACAAAAATCCAAGACCCTGTTTTTGAATCTGATTTGTCAGAAGAAGATGCAGTTGAAATTTTAAAAATAAATGAAGATTCAAAATACGATTACGAACAAAAAATAGATATCCTTAAAGAAAAATTTGGCACAATAAAAAATGATCACACGAATTTTTTGTCGATAGGTAAATACGGAATTTTAAACCAATACATTCTTGAAGCAATGTGTGTTCTGAACGATTTTAAGTCAAGACGCTGGACTTCAATTAAAAAAATTTCAAGTAACAGAATCAAAAAAAATGAAAAACCGATTAATTTTTGTATAATCAAAGATGACAAAGAAAAACAATATAATTTGTACAATTTTTGTCAAACTACTGATTATATAGAAGAAAACAAATCACAAGACACTAAAGAGCCAAAATTGAAGAAAAGAGATTTACTAAATGCAATATTAGATTTTGCAAAGATATACAGCGGAAAATACAAACGTTTAGAAATAATTAAAATATTAACAGGCGATATTGAAAATAGTAAAAATTATGAACAAATGAAAAACACAATTTTTTGGAACAAATTTGATTCAAAATATGCAAACATTCTAAATTCAGCAATTTTTACATTAATGAAATTAAATAAAATTGAAACAGATTCCAAAAACTGTATTTGTGCTTTTAATGATGAAAATTCCAAAAAAGAAACAAAAAGCCAAAAAGAAGATTTAAAAGATTTCAATGAAATTGTTAATCTGATTAACCAAGGTAAAAATATTTTCGTTACAGGAAATGCTGGCACCGGAAAAAGTTTTCTTTTGAACAAATTAAAACAAAAATATAAAAAGAAGTTGGAATTGACCAGTACAACGGGTCTTGCTGCCGTAAACATTAAAGGTGTAACTATTCATTCTTGGTGCGGGGTAGGTATTTGTAAAAAAACTATTCAAAATTGCGTAAACGATATCTTGGAAAAGAAAACTTTAGCAAACAAAATCAAAAAGTGTAGTTTGTTGGCAATTGATGAAATATCGATGCTAAAAGGTTACGCTTTTACCTATATTGACCAAGTATTAAGAATAATTAGGGAAGAAGATAAACCCTTTGGTGGTATTCAGGTTCTGTTATTTGGGGATTTTTTCCAGCTTCCGCCTGTTGAACAAAACGGCAGTGAAAAAGATTTTTGCTTTGAAACATCAACGTGGAAAGATTTGGATTTGGCAACAGTTAAATTAAAAAAAATATATCGTCAAACAGATTCATCTTTTATTAAAGCTCTAAACGACATTAGAGAAGGTTGTGTTAATAAAGAAGATATTGATTTACTAAAATCAAGAGAAATCAACTACGATACAACAAATTCTTCAATATTGCATATTTTTCCAAGAAACGACGAAGCAAACAACTATAATTTAGAAAAATTCAATTCTTTAAACTCGGAAACTTTTTCTTACAAAGCCAATATCGGGGTTTATCGTGGAAAAAACTTTATTCAAAATGAATTAAGCGAAAAAGAATTAAAAATTCTTGATATTTTTCAAAAAAATTGCAAAGTTTCTAATATAATCAACCTTAAAAAAGGTTGCAGAGTAATGCTTTTAATTAATCTTGATTTTGAAAAAGGGCTTATAAATGGTTCTTGCGGAGAAGTTGTAGGACTGGATGAAGAAGGTATTGTCGTAAGATTCGATAATGGAGTTGAAAAAGATATAGAAAAAAATGAATTTGAATACTATTACAATGATGTAAAAGTCGCCTCAATAATCCAATATCCGCTAAGACTCGCTTATGCAATCACAATACACAAATCTCAAGGAATGACTTTGGATAATGTTATTGTTGATTGTAATAAAATTTTTGAAGAAGGTCAAACCTATGTTGCTCTATCAAGAGTCAGAAGTATAGACGGATTGTATTTAAAAGGTTTTAATGAAAATAAAATCAAAGTTAATGATAAAGTTGTTGAATTTTACAAAAGTTTCTAAGAGATGATGGAATTTATTTTCATTAGGTATCCTTTTGTTTATATTAAAAAGGCTCTTTATTTTGAAAAGAGCCTTTTATTTGTTTAATTAATTTAAACTATTTGCAACAACCGGAACAAGCACCACAAGTACAAGCACCTAGTTTGTCCATTGCTTCTTCAAGGCGGACTTTGATACGACCGTCTACAGCGATACCTTCACCTGTTTTTTCAGAAATCAACAATGGGTTGATATCCAATTCATCAACAAATGGGAAATCAGTAACTAATTGAGATAATCTCAACAATGTTTCTTGAATTTGTTCCATTTGTGCAGGTTTTGTACCTCTAGCACCTTCTAATAATTTGTATGCTTTTACTGATTTAATCATTTCAGAAGCATCAATGTCAGTTAATGGGGCAATTCTAAATGTTACATCTTTCATAACTTCAATAAATACGCCGCCTAAACCGAACATCATCATTGGTCCATATTGCGGATCTGTTGCAATACCACAAACCATTTCACGGTTGCCTTTAACCATTTCTTGGATGATTACGCCTTCTAGACCTTCAATAAGTCCTTTTTCGGTTAATTTTGCAATCAAATCATTGTATTCGTTTCTTAATTGTTCTTCTGATTGGATGTTTACTCTAACACCGCCAACGTCAGTTTTGTGAGAAGTTGTTTTTGATGTCATTTTCATAACAACCGGATAGCCGATTCTGTTGCCGATTTCTACAACTTCGTCTATATTTGTTGCAAAACCGGATTTGCATACTCTGATTCCATAAGCATCCAATACGTCGATTGATTCTCTGGTAGTCAATTGAGCACGACCTTCTGCGATCGATTGTTTGATAATTTGTGCTGCACGAGCTCTATCAACGTCGAATGATGGGATTTTGCCTTCCGGTCTTTCCATCCATTTTCTTTGTTGATTTAATCTGTTAAATCCGTCTGCTGCTTCTTCTGCATACATAAAGAATGGCATATTAACTTTCATTTCAGACAATTTTGTAAAGAAATCAGATTTTGTCATAAATACGCCAACAACAGGTTTTTGTGGGTTTTTAGCTTTGATTTCCATAATAGCGTGAGCGACATCAATATCTTTTAATCCCAAGAATGGAAGATAAATTACCATAATCATATCAACGTTTTCATCTGCGATTACAGTTTCAAGTGTTTGTTTGTAGTGTTCGATTGGAGCAGAAGCTATCATATCGATTGGGTTTTTAACAGATGCTGCAGAAGGCAAGAAACTTCTTAATTTTTCTTTTGTGTCGTCTGAGATTTTTGCAATTTGCATACCGTATTCACATACAGCATCTGTTGCCATAATACCTGGGCCACCTGAGTTTGTGATAATTGCTACTCTGTCGCCTTTTGGAATCGGGCATGTTGCAAACATTTTTGCTGTTGCAAATAAATTTTTCAAAGAATATTCTCTAATTACACCTGATTGATTTAATAGTGCGTTTGCTGCTTTGTCAGCTCCGGCCAAAGAACCTGTGTGAGAAGAAGCTGCACTTGCACCAGCTGCAGAACGTCCCGCTTTTAGTGCTAGAATTGGTTTTTTCTTCGAAATTCTTGTAGCCAATTTTCTGAAATTAGCAGGATTTTGGATTGATTCCATATAAAGTAAAATTTGTTCAACGTCATCAACATTTTCCCAGTATTCTAGGGCAGTTTCAGCGTTAACATCTGCTTGGTTTCCGATTGAAATAAATTGTGCAAAGCCCAAGTTTAAGTCTTTTAAGATATTTAAAATACCACCGCCTAATGCACCTGATTGAGATACAAAACCGATGTTACCACGTTCCGGTAGAGATTCTGCAAAACATCCATCCATTCTAACTTCAGGGTCGGTATTTACAACACCTAAGCAGTTTGGACCAACGCAACGCATTCCGTATTCACGTACTTTTGCAAGTAGTTGTTTTTCAGCTTCTGCACCTTCTTTTCCTGTTTCTTTAAAGCCTGCTGTAATAATACAAAGACCTTTTATACCTTTTTCGTGACATTGGTCAATTGTTGAAAGTACAAATTTTGCATTTACTACAATAATTGCCAAATCAACTTCACCTGGAATTTCTGTAACGTTTGTATATGCTTGCAATCCTTCGATTATTCCGCCTTTTGGATTAACCGGATAAATTTTTCCATTGAATTTGTATTCTTGTAAACGTTTCATAATGTCAGAACCGATTGTGTGTTCTTTTGTTGAAGCACCAATAACAGCAATCGATTTTGGATTCATAATTTTGCTTAGCATTTTTTATCCTTTCCTCTTTTTAATAACCGTTTGGTATAAAATCACGAGCTCTAAATTTTGCACCCAGTGATTTTGCAACAACTTCGCATCTTTCTGTGTTTATTGGATAATTCGGAACATTAGATACGACTGTTGCTACTGTTTTTATTTTTTCTTCTACGCAAGAACGAATAAATCTCTTCACTTCTTCGTAGGCGTTTTCGATTTTTGGATTGGAAACGAGATTGTAGGTTTCTTCGTTTTCTGCATTTAAACTTACAGAAAACAAATCAACATAAGGAGTAAGCTCTACAACAACGTTTCTTTTATGGATTGCATTTGCATGTCCGTTTGTATTTATTCTGATTTTTATGTTTGGAAAATTTTCTTTTAAATATTTTGAAATTTCAACAACTTCGTTGATTTTTATTAACGGCTCACCATACCCGCAAAAAACTATTTCTTCGCTTTTTGAAATGATATCTTTTTTGTTTTCGATTTGTTCGATTACATCTTTGGCTGTTATGTTGTCTTTTTTGAGCCACATATTTGCACCTTGAACATCGTCTTTTTGTTCTCTCAAACAAAAAACGCAAGCATTTGTGCAAGAGTTAGTCATGTTTATATATGGTTTGTCATCCAAAAAATATAAAAGATTTTCTTTGCTGTTTGTCATTGAAAAACCTTGATAATAAAATTACTACAACAAAATTGTAACTCTAACAATTTTGCAAAACAATATAATTTTTTTTAAACTTCATAATTGAATGTTTTTATTTTGTGTTGTTTTTCCAATTTGTCTGCTTCTTCGGTTGTCATTGGTCCTTTTTGTCTCAAAATTTCTGAAAATCCTTTTAGCTTTTTAGACAATGCAGGATTTTGTATGTTTTTCATTTCCATTGCAGTATCAAGGACTTTAGGAAGATTTATTCCATATCCGTTTGACAATTGAGAATAGTAAAATTTTTCATAATCTACAGGGATTCTTATAGTCCAATTTGTATTGTTTACTTCGCCTGCTGTGTTGACTCTTTCTGACATGCCAAATGCATCAGGGAGTGTAAAGAACTGTTTGGAAGTTGTAAAAACTTCTGCAAGTTTTGCTGTTTTAAAATCTTCTTGTCGTTTTTGTTCACCATTTTGGGTTTTGTATTCTTCGCATTCAAATCCCAAATTGTTTTCATTTAGGTTATAGTCGTTTCTCATTTGGTCAAAATGAGCTTCTCTTAGGGAAATGTTTCTAGAATTGTTAACTAGAGTTTCATTATCATGACAAGACGTTCCGATGTAGTATTTTCCTGATTTTAGTCCTTCAATATCTTCTCTAAATTTTGGGTTTTTGTCTGTATACTCCAACAATGTTGTATACAATTGAGGATAGATGTTTTTTGTAATTTTAGCACCTTCAACAGACGACCTGCCTATCATTTCAACCATAATATTGTCAGGGTTTTTTTCATCAAAATCTTCCCCGTACGCTTCTTTTGCGGCTAAATTAATAATATTAAAAATAGTATCTTTGACTCCTTGTGATGGAATTTTTTCTCCAAATTGGTTATAAATTATAGGAGTCACAAATTGCCAAGCAGCATCTACTCGAATGCCATCGTATCTTTTGAAAAATTCCAAAAATGTGTTATACAAAAACTTTCCTGTTTCGCCCAACTCAGATGTGTCTTTTCCATCGCATTTTCCAATTTTAGAATAATCAGGAGCTCCAACACCCCAAGAACTTTCCGTTGCTCCATAAAATTCATTATCTTTAAAGCAGGCCTTGTTTCCCCAAACTTCGCTTTGTGAAAAACCGATTAAATCATCGCCGTAGAGTTTGATATCGTTTTTGTTGTTACGGGCTTTTGAAGATTTTTGTTGTTTGTCTGCAAGAAATTGAACAAAATTTTTGTATTCAATTTCTTCTTTGAAGTCTTTTTTTAGTTTTTGTATTCGTCTTTGGCGAATATCAGATGGAAAATCTTTGTTGTATAGGTTTTTGTCTATTTCTGACCATTCTGAGAAGTTTGTTGTATTGTATTTTTTTGACAATACATCAAACATAGCTTCGTATTCGAGCCAATTTGAATTTTCTTTTTTAAAATTTTCAAAATCTTTTTTAAGTTCATTTGATTGCTCAAATTTTTGCCAAGCGATTCTTAGGGCTTTTTCTTGATTTGTTAATGCCCAATCGTAGTCGGTATGGTATTCTCGTTTGTTTTTGTCTTTTGGATAATTTGAATCTAATTCTGCAACATAATCTTTGTCGAGCAAATTTCCATATTCTTTTGTTGTTAACAAATTCAAATCTATTATATGTTCGCCTAGTGCAAAATTTGTTCCTGAGTAGGGAGAAGTATTTCCTTCGCTGATTTTACCTTGTGGTTGAAGCTGGATAGAATTAACTCCCATCATTGTTTTTAAAAAATCATTAAAATCATAAGCATAATTGGAAAAACTAGTGCCTATGCTTGTGTTCTTGCCTTTTTCAGATGGATAATTAAAATCAAATGCAATTGCTGTTGTATCTTTTATGTTGAGTTCGTCTTTTGCATTTTGTATCGTTTTTTTGTAATCTGAGAGCTCTTTTGAAGTTAAGGCTCTTTGAAAATTTTGATGTTGTACTTTGTTTATATGCATTTTGCACCTGAAAACCACTGACATTTATAACAAATTGGGTAAATATATAAATTGCCTGTTTTAAAAAAATATTTTTACAAAAATTAATAAATAGTTTTTGTTTAATTCAATTTGTCATACCCTAATAAAACTGCACCAATCATACCACAGTGATTTTTTAAAAACGCATGTTTTACTTTTATTGGAGAAGTTATTATATTTTCATTAACAAATTTTTCAATTTTTTCTGTATCAACAAACTCTTCCATTGAACCGGACAATACAATAACTTCCGGATCAAAAATATTTGCTAAGCCAACAATGCCCAATGCAATGTCATTTTGCCAAACGTCTAAAATTTCTTTAGATATTTTGTCATTTTTTTTGACTCCTTCGATAATATCGTATGTTGTTATGTTTTCATTTTTTGAAATTTTTATTCCCGTTCTTCGAAGCCCGTTTCCACTTGCATAAGATTCATAACAATCATAAAAACCACAAGTGCAGCTTCTTTCTTTGTTTCTGGACATAACAAAATGCATTTCGCCTGCCGAGCCGGATTTTCCTTTTAGCAATTTTCCATCGATAATTATTCCGCTGCCAACTCCCGTACCTAATGTCAAAGTCACAGAAAAATTAGTGTTTTTTGCGGCACCGATTTTGTATTCTGCAATAGCTGCACAGTTTGCATCGTTTTCTATAAATACTTTTTTTGATGACAATTTTTGAAAATCAATGTCTTTATATCCTAAAGGCAAATTTATAGTAGCACCAATAACTGCTGTATTTTCATTATTTACAGCACCTGCTGTTGCAATCGCTACAAAATCAACTTCGTTTTCAAATTTTGAAATAATGTTTCTTAAAGTTTTGGCAATTTCATCTTTTGTTTTTGGGGTAGAAGTTTTTTGAATTTCATTTAAAATTTTACCTTCTTTATTAATTAAACAATAAGAAATCTTTGTGCCGCCTATGTCTATTCCTAATGCTTTCATTTTATTTCCTTTAAAGTGTTAATAAATCTCTTTGTAATCAATTGGGGTCTTGTTACGGCAGAACCAATCACGACGCTGTCTGCCCCTGAATTAAAGGCTTTGATTACATCTTGTTTTTCCCAGATTTTGCCTTCTAAAATCGTAAAAACGTTCAAATTTTCTTTTATTTTTTTAACAAGTTCAAAATCCGGACAATCAGGATTGTTTTGGGTTTCTGTAGTGTAGCCGCTTAATGTTGTAGAAACTATATCTACCCCTAATGAAGAAGCGTTTTTTGCTTCTTCAAATGTTGCAATATCTGCCATTGCAAGTTTATTTTTTGAATGAATATAATCGACCAAATCTTTTATTGTTTCATTGTTGGGGCGTTTTCTTTTTGTTCCATCAAAAGCAACTATATCCGCTCCTGCGTCAATTACTGTTTTGCAATCATTGATTGTTGGTGTTATATAGACCAGTTCTTTGTAGTTTTTTGGAATCACGGAAGGTTTTGTTATGCCTATTATTGAAACGTTCGGGTATTTGTCTTTCACGTTTTTTATATCACGATATCCGGCCAAACGAACAACACTTGCTCCGCCCAAACCAATTACGCTATCAATCATCGCCATCATTGATGTTTCATTGTACAATGGTTCATCAGGCATGGCTTGAATTGAGATAATGATATTATTTTTTAATTTTTCCATAAAAAAATTATACAACACTTAAAAAAGTTTTTTAAGTTATTTTACTCACCTTGAATACTTTTTTCAAGCCATTCCGTTGCACGTTTTCCGGCCATAATTTTTCCATCTACCCGAATTCCATAACCAAAAGGCTCTTCACCTTTTCCTATTCCATCTACGTCGATACAAAAAATTTTATAAATATATAGAAAAGAATTTGCGGTTCTATAATTAACTTCATCTTCAAATCCCACATGATCCCAAGTAAAATAATAACAATTTCTATTCCAGCATTGGAAATTATCAGCACTAAGTGCACTTGTTTTCTCGTTATAAGTCCCAGCTATACCAAAAGGGTATTGTGATGGATTTGCTTCAAAAAAAGTTACATTATCAGATGAAATAATAAAAGATTTTGAACCTGCCAATTTATCTGAACACTGCGTATCAAATCCCTCTTTTATGTTAGCTTCTCCAAATTTTGCTTGCCAATCTTCTGCCCAATATCCTCTTAAATTTATATTCAAATTCGGCGTGCATTTTGCTTCTTTTGTTGAAATTACATCGGCAAAAGAATTGCAAAAATAATCTGTTTCAACAACCCAATTCCCATCAGTTTTTTTTCCTAAATCTCCATCTAAATAATACTTATCAGAATTAACCAATTCAGAAATTGCTTGCCAGAGGGTGTTGTGAGCTTTTTTAAATTTCATAATATTTTCATCAGGTTTAGAATTTATTGCAACAGGAATAATAACAGCTGTGATTATTCCAATAATGGTCAGAGTTATCATAACTTCTGCAAGAGTAAAACCTCTTTTTTTGAAAAATGGCATATTGTTTCCTTTGTCAGTAAATATATTACTATGTCAATATACAATAGTTCTAAAAAATATACAATCGTCTGTTAAATTTAACTAATCGTACTTTAAAATATTTTTATGGATAATTCAAAGTTAATAAAAATTATTGCCGACAATATTAGATTTGAACGATTTAGAAACAATTACACCCAAGAATACTTAGCGGAAAAAGCCGGAATAACGCAAAAATACCTTAGCTTAATTGAATCTGCAAAAGTTAATCCCAGCGTTGGAATCGTTTTTAATATTGGAAAAGCACTCGATATGGATATGAATAGCATTTGCAAAGATAACAATTTGAATTTAAAATAATAATTGTAGACAAAGAAAGGCAAATACTATTTTAAAGCAAGAATTAATAGAGATTTTATCCGATGATACAAAAAATGATTGGCTGTTTAAATATGCAGACCAAATAAGAAAAGAACACGTAGGCGACGAAGTATACTTGAGAGGGCTGATTGAGTTTTCTAATGTATGCAAGCAACAATGCAAATATTGTGGACTCCAATCAACAAATAAAAACATTGAACGATACAGAATTTCAAAAGATGAAATTCTTTTCTTCGTAAAAGATGCACGTAGAATGGGCTATAAGACCGTAGTTTTGCAGAGCGGAGAGGATGATTATTATGATGTTGATAGAATGTGTGAACTTATAAAAGAAATAAAAAAATACGATATTGCCTTGACTCTTAGTGTTGGTGAAAAGAGTTATGATGAATATAAAGAATACAAAAAATTCGGTGCTGATAGGTATTTGTTAAGAATAGAAACAACCAACGAAGAACTGTACAAAAAAATGCACCCGAATATGTCATTAGACAATAGAAAACAATGCCTCTACAATTTGAAAAAAATAGGTTTTGAAACAGGTACAGGAAGCATAGTTGGTCTTCCGGGTCAAACAATAGAATCTATTGCCGATGATATTTTGTTTTTTAAAGAAATAGATGCTGATATGGTAGGTATAGGGCCTTTTATTGCTCATCCTGATACGCCGCTAAAATACGAAAACGACGGAAGTTTCACTCTTGCATTAAAAACAATGGCATTAACAAGAATAATGCTTCCTGATATTAATATTCCTGCAACAACTGCAATGGAGACAATACATCCTGATGGAAGAATAATAGCACTAAATTCAGGAGCAAATGTAGTAATGCCGAATGTTACAAGAAGAGAATACAGAAGAAAATATGAAATTTATCCTAATAAAATATGCATAAATGAAGATGGAAACAAATGTACACAGTGCATTAAAGGAAAAATAAAATCAATAAATAGAGAAGTTTCTGATGATTATGGTTCTAGAAAAAAATAAATAATAATTTTTTATGGTAGGATTTTAATGTGTATAAAATTTTGAAAAAGGGGTAAAAATGAATAACAATGCTCAGTCAATCCACATAAAAAAAGAAGCGATGGCAAAATTAATAGAAGCATTTTTGTCTGGTAATTTTGAAGAAAATACAAGATTAATACCTTATGATATGCGTCCTGTTGGGGCGGAAGTACCTTATAGATGCTGCATTTATAAAGAAAGAGCAATCATAAAAAACAGAATTATGGCAGATTTGGGCTTTCCTTTGGAAAATGACGACGAAAGAACTTCTCTTTCAACTTATGCAAAAATGGCACTGGATAGAGAAAATATAAA
>CAKUUG010000034.1 GCA_934692665.1 uncultured Candidatus Melainabacteria bacterium
ATATTATATTATTCTTTTTACAAAATTTTTAAATCATTCTTAATTAGTATTTCAAGTTCGCTTAATAAATCTTCTTGTGGAACTTTTTTTATCATTTTTCCTTTTTTGAATATATATCCTTCATTTATTGCACCTGCTATGCCATAGTCAGCACTTGCCGCTTCTTTTGGGCCATTGACCGGACAGCCCATTGTTGCAATTGTTATATTTGCATTTAAAGAAGAAAATTTTTCTTCTACTTTTTTTGCAAGCCCAATTAAATCAATCTGTGTTCTTCCGCAAGTTGGACATGAAATGAAGTTTACTCCGTCGTTTCTTAAATTTAAAGTTTTTAGTATTTGTTTTGCAAGACGCACTTCTTCTATTGGATTTTCCGTTAGAGAAACTCTGATTGTATCTCCTATATTTTCTGCAAGAAGTGTACCTATTCCTATTGCTGATTTTACAATACCGCCTCTTAATGTCCCTGCTTCTGTCAAGCCTACATGAAGAGGGTAGGGGATTTCTGTATATATTTTTCTGTATGCTTTTATTGTTGTCATAACATCAGAAGATTTTAGAGAAACTTTTATTAAATTAAAATTCAAATCCTCAAGGATTTTTATGTGTCGTTTTGCGGATTCTACCATTTTGTCTTCTAGTGGCATTGTTGTATTTTCATACAAATCTTTTTCCAGGGAACCTGCATTTACACCTATTCTGATGGGTGTTTTTGTTTCTTTTGCCATTTCAACAACAGCTTTCGTATGTTCAATGCTGCCTATGTTTCCGGGGTTTATTCTTAGGGCGTTTATGCCGTTTTCCATTGCAATAAGTGCCAACCTATAATCAAAATGAATATCGGCAACAACGGGAATTGGAGAATTTTTTACAATTTCTTTTAGAGCATTTGCACATGTTTTATTCAATACAGCAACCCTTATTATATCGCAGCCTTCTTTTGCCAATTCTTCTATTTGTTTCAGTGTTGACAATGTATCATCGGTTTTTGTGTTTGTCATTGATTGGATAGAAATTTTTGAGCCATTGCCTATTTCTACGTTTCCTATTTTGAGTTTGATTTTTTCCATCTTTACAATTCATCCTCTAAATGTAATTTATGATAAAATTTTACCATGAATTAACTTTGGAGGATGAATGTTGAAAGACTTTTTTAAATTTCAAAAATCTAAATATCCAATTATTCCTGTTGCGTTTTTTTGTGTTGTTATTTTTTCTTTGATTACTATTTTAATGATAATCAAAAACAACTATACAAAATTGGAAATCAAAAATTTCATTTCTCCTATTGAACCTATCACAATGAATATAGAAATGAAAGACAAAATAACGTCAAATGTTTTTGTTTGTTATGATGACAACTGCTCTATTTTGGAGAATAATTCTATTATATCAAATGTTTATTACTCTCATTTTCAATCCGGATATGAAAACATAGAAAATAAAAAAATTAAAAATATTATTTTAGCTTATCCAGTTGATGATAAAACCTTTTTTAACAATCTATCAGATATAGATTTGCATATAGGAAACAAAAAATACTACTTGGATAAAGAAGAACTGTCAAAGATTAAGTTAAAAAAATTCAATATTGAAGTTTCAAATTCAAGCAATAATGAACAAGAAATTGCACAGTATAATACTCTTTTGATTTCTGATAAAGGCAATTATAGAGGAATATTCAATAACATCTGCTCTTTGTTTTTGTCATTGTTTTATAATTGGCAAATGTTTATTGTTCCTTATTTGTGGTTATTTTTTGCATTTGTGTTTTATTTGTTTAACAAAAACGAATTTGATTTTAAATTCAAATTTCCAAAAATAAAACCTATCTGTGTTTTGTCTTTAGTTTTTTTAGTTGGTGTTTTATTAAGGCTGGACAATATTTCTTATTATCCTTTGTGGACTGATGAAGTTTATACAAAAACAGTTGCAATAAAGGATTTTGTTTCTTGTTTTAAAGATGCAGGCAACCCTCCTTTGTTTTTTACTTTAGAATATTTGATATCAAAAGTAATAGGAACTTCTGATATTGCACTTCGTTTTTTACCTTTTGTTTTTGGAATTTTAACTATTCCGATGGTTTATTTATTGCTTAAAGAAATAAGTACAAAAACAGCTTTATTTACTTCTTTTATGGTATCTATAAATACTATTTTTATATATCATTCTACAGAAGCAAGAGGATACAGCTTGTCGGCTTTGCTTGTTGTTTTGAATATTTATTTTTTGTTTAAATATTTGAAAAATCAAACGCTAAAAAATCTTGTTTTATATGTGGTAATTATGATTTTATCCATAAATCACAACTACTACCTTTTGCTTTTTGTATTTTGCAATTTTATTTGGGGTGTTGTCGATTTGTTACAAAACAAAAATAAAAAGAGCATTTTTTCTTTTCTTGGGGCAAACGTTGTTTCGGCGGTTACAATGTTGCCTTATCTTTTTATTTCTTTTAAAGTTGCAATTTCTACCGGTTTTAACAGCTGGATTCCAAAATTCGGTTTTGAATTGTACAAATATACAATTAAAGAATATTTTTTAAACAAATATGTCTTTTTTGCTTTGTTTATAGTGCTTTTAGTTAATTTGGTTTTAATTTATCTGCCAAAAAATATTTTAGAAAAAATGAATCTAAAATTAAATCCCAAAAAATCCGAGTTTCTAATTTATTTGGTTTTTAGTTTGACTTTGATTTTGATTTTGGGAAGCGTTATTTCTGTATATATTAAACCGATTTTCCATAAAAGAGTTTTGTTATCTATCTATATGCTTTTGTTTTTAATAGAAATAATAAATATTACGGGTGTTGTTGAATTTGTTATGAATAACAAAATTACAAAAATATTAAAAACGGTTTATTTTTTGTTTCTTGTTTGTATTTGTTTTTCAATCACAAAGCCAATGCCCATTATTATGCAATGCAGATTGGATGATTTTATGAATTTGCTTCAAAATGATGTTCCAAAATATGAAAAAGAATACGCTATCCACTGCATAACCTGTGATACTGAGGAGTATCTGAATCACTATCCAAAAGTTAAAAATTTAAATATAAAATGGCACTATATTGATACAAATTCGGGTTATCATATTGAAAAACTGAATAAATTTGACTATATAGATAAAAACAAAAAGTCTATAATCTATATGCACGCAATATCAACCGATGTTGCTCAGATTGCTCTTTTTAATCCGTATATTGATATTTTTAAATCAAATTCAATAAGTAGTGCAAGATTAATCTATGACCCAAAAAAATAAAGGAGAAAATATGAAAATAGCTGTTATATCTGATATCCACGCAAACAAACTGGCACTAGAGAGTGTTCTTTCGGATATCAAAAATTATGATCCTGATATGATTTTTTGCCTTGGCGATTATGTGATGGCAGGCTACAATCCTAATGATACAATGGCAATGCTATTTGAATTAAAAGAAAAGTATGGCGAAAATTTCAAAATGATTCAAGGTAACACAGATAAAATGGTTGTAGAGTGCAATGAAGAATTAATTGAAAATACGATAAAGGCTTTTCCTTGTATGGGATATTCTTTAAAGGAAGATGTAAAAATAATTGATAAAAAATACATTGATTTTATAAAAAATTTGCCTGAAAAAATGAAAATAGAGGTTTCTAATCTTAAAATAGAACTTGTCCACGGCTCTCCAAGAAAGCAGAATGAAAATATATATCCACAATTGCCTGAAAAAACAGTAGAAGAAATGGTAAAAGATTCAGATTGTGAGCTTATTCTTTGTGGTCATACACATAAACCTGCAGGATATAGTTTGTCTATTGGAAAAACAGTAATCAATGTAGGTTCAGTCGGTCGTTCTATGAATATAGATAAAATGCCCGTGTATTTACAACTGAATGTTGATAAAAACGGTCAATTTTATAGCGAACATAGGATAATTAACTATGATAACAAACAAGTTGCAAATCATATTTTGATGAGAAATTTCCCTCATTGTGAAGAATTGGCTGAAATGTTTTTGTAATATGAAAAAAAATATTTTACTTATAATATCGTTTCTGTTTTTATTTTTGGTTATGTTTTTTTTGAAACATTATTTTAGCGTGTTTTATTTCCAAAATGATGTAAATAGAATTGCTCTCAATATCGAAACAAACAAAAATATAGGACAAGTTTATTCTTGTTTTGACCATGATTGTGATTTGATGAAATATGAAAATGGAATTTATACATATAAGTTAAATCAAGAAAATCCTTTGTTTTACAAAGAAATTTCAAACATTGAAGTTGTATTTGAATCTGAAAAAAAATTCTCAAATGTGAAAAATATTTCTGTATTTTATGGAAATAAATTCAGCTACTTTTTAAACTCTTCTCTAAAAGGAAAAGAAATTGATTTCGATGATTCTATCAAATATTCAATAAATCTTTCTGAAATCACAAATTCAAAACCATTAATACAGAAATTAGGAATATATATAGAAAGTTTATTTTATAATTGGTATTTTTATATAATTAGTTATATTTTAATTGCTGTTTGTCTTATAAAATATAAGAGGCGATTCGATTTTGATATAAAATACACTTTGCCTTTGATAATATTTTTGGGTGCTTTTTTGAGATTGTCCCATATTGATTTTATTCCTTTGTGGAATGATGAATTGTATACATATACTGTGGTTTCTGATTGTGGCAGTGGCTTTAATTTTAAAAATATATTCATTGACCCAGGAAATCCACCTTTGTTTTTTCTTTTGTCAAATATTTGGCTTAAATTTTTCAATAGTTCGACATTATTAATCAGGCTTCTTCCTTGTTTGATTGGAGTTTTTGGTATTTATTTGATTTATTATGTTGCAGATAAAATATTCAATAAAAAAATCGCCCTTATAACTGCTTTTTTGATGGCGATAAACATATTTGTGATTGTTGAATCAAACGAAATAAGAAGCTATATCTTTGCAATGAATTTAGTTTTGATTTGTGGACTTTGTTTTTATAATTTTTCAAACAAACAAACGAATAAAAATCTTTTGATGTATTTTATTACTGTTGTTTTGCTTGTTAATACTCATTTTTATTGCTTTTTGTTCGCTTTGTTTAATTTTATTTTTGGATTTTTTATTTTAAAAACAAATAAAATAAAATATGTCATTGCAAACATTCTTGCTTTTTTGACTTTTGCAATTTATTTTTTAATTTCATATAAAGTGTCGTTTTCATCCACGTTTAATACTTGGTTGTCTTTGCCGACTACAGATGTTTTGTATAATCATATTGTTTTTTATTTTGGTAATGGCATATTTTTTATTGTTGCAATTTTGTTTACGATTTTTATGTACAAAAAACTTTCAAAAAACGAACAAAATGCGATTTTGTATATTGTTTCTTCTTTAGCTTTTGTTTTTGTTGTTGCTTATGTATTTTCTTGGTGCGTTAAACCGATATTGTTTGAACGATATTTTTGTATATTTTTGCCGCTGTTTATGATTATTACTGCAATATTTTTAAACTACGATTACAAAACAAAATTCAAACCTGTTTTGATTTTTGCAATCTTTCTTTTTTCTATTTCGACTCCAAAATACGAAAACTTCAATCTATTCAGCAATATTTACTTTATGGTTAAATATTCTACTGTTGATTCTTTAAATTATGACGAAAGCTACGATGTTTATTTTGTTATTCCCGATAACAAAAATTACACAAATTACTTTAAGGATGATTTCAACAAACTTGAAAATCCAAAAATAATAATTTCCAATAATGGGATAAAAGAAAATATCGATATGATAAATGATTATGTAAAAAACTCTAAAAAGAAAAAAGTCATTTTTTATATGCCTGAAATTTGTACAAATCAAATAATAAAAAAACAATATAATGCACAAAAAATAGTTACCTCGATACTTCCTGTATATAAAATATTCGTGGTAAAATAAATAAAAAAAGAGGTTAATATGACAGCATTAGAAACTTTGCATGAAACTGCTCTAAAAAATTACGAAGAAAAAAATCTGGATAAAGCACTTGAAATATACAATGAAATAATAAAATTGAATCCAATAGACGAAGTCGCTCTTGCTTGTGTTCGTGACATATATGAAGAAAAAGACGACAGATTCAATTATTATTTAGCTAGAGCAAACGTTAATATTGCACAAAATAAGCTGGAATATGCAATATCTGATACAAAAAAGGCAGTATCTATAGATATGGATAATATTGATGCAAAAAGAAAACTTGCTCGCTTGTACAAAGTTTCTAAACAAAATCTAAAAGCAATCGATGAATTTTCAAAGATTCTTTCAATGAATGAAAAAGACTTTGATTCGTATTTTGAACTTGTTGATTTGTATATGATGGAAAACTCAATAGAAAGTGCGATTCCTATTGCAAAACAAGGTGTTGAAGAATTTCCTGATAATGTCGGCATGAAAAATATGCTTGCTCAACTTTATTTTAGAGTAAATAATTATGATTTAGCTTTGGATGTTGTTTGT
Source organism: uncultured Candidatus Melainabacteria bacterium (assembly GCA_934692665.1). GTDB lineage: Bacteria > Cyanobacteriota > Vampirovibrionia > Gastranaerophilales > Gastranaerophilaceae > RUG14156. The sequence continues at coordinate 6,486 of CAKUUG010000034.1, forward strand.
GATGACATGTTCAGAGTAAAAATTTTGCTTCAAAAAGGCGATGATGAACAAGCAAAAGAAATCCTAAACAAATTCAATCCAAACAATTTGGATGATACACAAAAACGAAACTACTATGTTTTGATGGCTCAGTATCTGTATAACAAAAAAGATTTTGACAACGCTCTAACAAATATTGATAGCTATGTAAAACTATCGGGCCCCGATGCTCTTTCTTTTCAAATGAGAGCTTTAATATATGAAGAAAAAGGCGATATGTTTAATTCATATTTAAATTGGGGTTTTTGCCGCAAATATCAAGGAAGGCTTGATGAAGCGATTGTTGAATTTAACCATGCTTTTCAACTAAATAAAAATGACAAAACCGTTTTATTTGAGCTTGCAAAATTGTATATGGAACAAAAAGAAAAATATGTTGCAATGGAATTTTATCAAAAAATATATGACATCGATGGCGACATAGAAGCAAAAAACATTTTGGCTGAGTTTTATTATTCAGAAGGTGACTTTAAAAAAGCCGAAGAATTTGGAAAAGTCAAAGAAAAAACCGCTGCATCTGATGAGCCACAAGAAGAATTTGTTGGTTTGTTAGATAGAATAATGAACTTTTTTGCAAAGAAAAAATAAAGTTTTTAGTTTTTTTGTCGATATTAAAAATATGAACAACAATGAAAACTATTTTCAAAACAAATACAATAAAAATTTTGAATTAAAAAACAAAGTGGAACAATTAAAAAACGAACTTCTTGATAAAGAAAAATGCAAGAAATTTTCTCTTATGTTATGCAAGTATATTAAAGAAAATCCCAGCAATTAAAAACCACTTAATTTTTCAGCCAAATTTTTTATTACGATATACAAATCATACTCTGTATCCAGTTCCAGATTTGAACTTTGGTTATTGTTGTAAATACCGATAGAAATTCCAATAAATTTTTCATAACCCAAATAATTGTACTTTTTACAAAAGGTGCTTGTATTTATTGCTTTGTTTTTTAAATTGCAGCCTTTGATTGCAAAATGAGCTCCAACTACTTTGCTTGTACTTGGCATTTCTGTATAAGCATCAGTTGTTATTGTTGGAATTATGTCTATTTGGTATTTGAAATCGATTGCCTTTTTAATTTTTGCAATTATTTTTAACAAATCCTCATACAAAGTATCGTATTTTTCAAAGTTTGACGAAGTCATAGAAAAAATACCTGATATGTTTATTTTGGCTTTATTATTCAGTGCGTTTTCCAATCTTTCGTAGATTATTTTGTTTAATTGATTAACTATTTTTGGCGGAGGTAAAGTGCCGTTTTTTGTATAGTCGAATGACACTGCTATAGAATAATATTTTATAGATTCAAACTGCTGAATGTATTTTTCTCTTTCCTGCCTTTTTATGTTTGAATATTTAATTTGCATAAGTTTGTCATATATGCCAAGAATTATTGATTGGACAAATTCAGTAAGTAAATACAGTCCAAAACAAGGAACTAATAATTTCAAAAGCGAAGTTCCTGTATCTAAATACATTTTTAAGTCGTTAGACTCGGGATGAAAATATGTAGCAAGCGGTTTGAAAAAATCTTGTGTATAGCCTAAAAGTGTTTCATCATTTGAACCATAAGTTAAACCATAATAAATGTAGTATGCTAATGATAAAATAAAACACAAACCCGCAATGAGTCCGAGAAAAGACTTGAATTTTGCAAAATTTCTTTTTGTTGTTATTATAAATTTATCAGTCGTGGTAAACATTTTGCCCAATTTCTATCTTTATAGTTCCACCATCTACTTATATTTTAACTATAATTAGGAAATTAGGCAATATGTTTTGTTTATTTTGTTTTTACTTTATTGTAGAAATAGTAGCATTCAAGTTTTTGTGTATCACATTCAAATCATATTCTTTGTAATTTTGATTTTCAAAAGTTGTGTACAATCCAATAGGTGTTCCTTGAAATCTATTTTGTTTTAAATGTGAGTATTTTTTGTTAAATGTTGCAGTCGATGTAGACCTACCTTGCAAATTGCATTTTACTATATCATAGTGTTGTCGAATCGATTTTTTCGGATTATATTCACCTGTGTAGGCATCAGTTGTGATAGTTGGCGTAAATTCTATATTATCTCCCAATAGATTTTTTGTATTTGCAAGTTCTTTTAATACTGTCGAATACACGCTATCATAAGAATAAAAATCTTTTGAATGGGTGATAATTACGTTTTTACTTAGTGAAACTTCTGCATCTTGTTTATTTTTGCTAAAAGTTTTCTTTAATGATTTTACAAGGTATGCATTCAATTTTTTGTCGAATGTCGGACTTAAATTTTTGTTTTTTGAAAAATCTAACGACAAACAAATTGTATAGCTATCGATTCTTGTAAATTCCTGTTCTTTTTCTATTTCTCTTTGTATTCTTTCTTTTCTTTTTTGATGCTCTTTTCTTTTTTGGTTTATTGCAATCAAAGTCTCAGAAATTTTTTCTGTAATATAATGTGCGACACAACATGGAATTGTAAAAGCAAACAGATATAATGACATTATCAAGTAATTGTTCAAATTGTTAATATCATCAAAAAATACATTGACTAATGGTGAAAAATACTGCTGTGTATATTCTATTACAATATCGCCATTCGATGCCAACCCCCAATAAAGTCCATAAGCTGCACTCAATAGCAATGATGCACCGCCAAATAGTACAAATGCGTTTTTTATTGTTCTTTCGTTTCTTTTAACATTTAAAGTAAATTCGTCGTGTACTTGAAACATAATTGATACCCTTTTTCTATAAAAATTAATTCCTCTTATATTTTTATAAAAAAAATCCTAAGCAAAAAATTGTTATTTTACTCAGGATTTTTTAAGGTTTGTTAAAATTGTATATAAATATTATATATTTGGTCTTTGATTATATATACCCAATTCTTGTTCTAAAGCATAAGCTGACTGCAATAGCGTCAATTCGTCGAGATTTTTAGCGATTACTTGCAGGCCGATTGGCATATTTTCTTTATCAAAACCAACAGGCATAGACAGAGCAGGTGCTCCGACCAGATTTGATGATATTGTTGCAATATCTGTCAAATACATTGCAAGAGGGTTGTCTGCTTTTGAATTTAAATCAAATGCAGTTGTTGGACAAGTTGGAGAAACTAAAATATCTACTTTTTCAAATGCTTTGTTAAAATCATCTGCAATAAGTCGTCTTAATTGTTGAGCTTTTTTGTAATATGCATCATAATATCCGCTAGATAATGCGTAAGTCCCTAACATTATTCTTCTTTTTACTTCCGGACCAAAGCCTTCTGCTCTTGTTTTGCAATACATATCCATTAGATTTTGAGGGTTTTGTGTGCGATAACCATATCTAACGCCATCAAAACGAGCCAAATTTGAACTTGCTTCTGCAGTTGCAACGATATAATAAACACCTATTGAGTGTTTTAGCAATGGTAGAGAAATTTCTACAATCTCAGCACCTAATTTTTCATAGGTTTTTACTGCATTTTCGACAGCGTTTTTCACGCAATCTTCAACGCCATCTGCCATTAATTCTTTTATAACGCCAACTTTTAGACCTTTTATATCTCTTTTTAAGTTGGATGAAATATTTCCTACTTCCAAATTTAGTGAAGTTGAGTCTTTTGCGTCATGACCCGAAATTGCTTCATATAAATATGTGATATCTTCTATGCTTCTTCCAAAAGGTCCGATTTGGTCTAATGAAGAAGCAAAAGCAATCAAACCATAACGTGACACTCTGCCGTATGTGGGTTTAAAACCATATATGCCGCAAAATGAAGCCGGAAGTCTAATTGAGCCGCCTGTATCTGAACCCAATGACAAAGTTACTTCTGAAGAACTTACACTAGCAGCTGAACCACCTGATGAACCTCCGGGAACTTTATTTAAATTATATGGATTTCTAACAATTTTAAATGCTGAGTTTTCATTACTTGAACCCATTGCAAATTCATCTAAGTTAGCCTTTCCTATTATAGGAATAAGATTTTCTTTCATTTTTGTAACAATGGTTGCATCGTATGGTGAAATGAAATTTTCTAAAATTTTTGACGAACATGTTGTTTTTGAGCCTTTAAAGTTCATGTTGTCTTTTAGAGCTGTCGGAATACCGGCCAACATTGGTATTTCTTCATTTTTAGCTATTTTTTCATCAACTTTTTTAGCGGTTTCAATAGCACTTTCTATCGTTAAGGAATTAAAAGAGCCTAGTTTTTCATCTAGTTCTTCTATTCTTTTTATAGAAGCCTCAACAAGTTCTTTTGCACTAACTTCTTTGTTGATTAATGCTTTGTGCTGTTCAACGGCTGTCTTTTTTAGTAATTCCATTAATTTACTCCATATAATAGTTATTTGTCTTATGATTATTTTATGACAAAATAAATTTATGGTAAAGAACTTTGCAACAAAAAAACAATTAGGAAAATTTGGTGAAGAACTGGCAAAAAAATTTCTTGAAAACAAAGGCTTTTCTATTCTTGAGATGAATTACCGTTTTTCAAAAATTTCCGAAATAGATATAATCGCCTCAAAAAACAACACTCTGCATTTTGTTGAAGTGAAAACAAGAAGTCAGACAAATTTTGGCACACCTCTAGAAGCGATTGACAATAAAAAACTCTTTTCAATATTCAATTGTGCCAAGTTCTATATGCAAAATTCAAAGAAGAAATACAAAAAATTCCAAATTGACGCAATAGGAATTGTTATTGATAATAATGACATTAAATATGATTTTCTAGAAAATATTTCTTTATAACTATAGCAACTATTTTTGTTTTCGTGTTTTATATAAAAACAAAATGTAATTTTTTTATAGTTAGGTGAAATATGAAATTAAATTCTGTATCTTGTCCTTCTTTTCAAAAAACACTGGTTGCACATGCGAAATTCACGAAAAATATTCAAGATGGCAAACCGCAAGATTGCAAAATCTATGTTCTTGATAGTTATAATGATATTGGTTATTTTTCTAAATTAAGAAATAAAGAAAGCTGGAAAAATCCGTATTTTTTAGACAACTTAGAGTGTGAATTGCCTTCTTGTTTGGATTCAAGAGGTCATATGAATACTTATGTTATGGAAATGGGTGACGAAGGTGAATGTATTGCTTATGCTCAATCTGATAGAGATTATAATACTTCAAAGATTGATTATTTAGAGACAGCTCCTATTTATCAAAATTCTCCATACAATCCTAGTTGCACAAATGTAAAATATATCGGCGAAACATTTTTGGCGTTTTTTGCAAAGCAAGCAAAACAGCAACGCAAAGGTAAAATAGAACTCATAGCTATATATAGGGCCTTACCTTTTTACAAAGAAAAATGCGGTTTTGTTTCTTCATCTCCTTGGAATAATTTTGTTTTATCGTTGCCTTGCGATAGATATAAACATTTAATTAAACAAAACAAAAAACACATAGGTTCTAAATTAACTATAGAAGGCTAATTTGTTATTGTTTACGCCTAATCCAAAAAGTGCAAAATCGTATTTTATGGGATCGTTTGGGTCAAATTCTTTTAGTTTTTCTGTTAATTCAATAACTGATTTTATATCATTCTGTTTTCTATTTAGAAGCTTAAATTCTCTAGAAAGTCTTGCAACATGGGTATCTAAAGGAATTAATAGCTCTGATTTTTTGATATTTTTCCAAATCCCAAAATCAACTTGACCATTTCTTACCATCCATCTTAAAAACATGTTTAGTCTTTTCATTGCAGAATTGTTTTGTGGTTTTGCAAACATAAAACAAAATCCATTTGATTTTGAACAAGTTGAATTATCGTAGAAATATTTTGTTGCTTTGTTTAGTCTGTCTTTATCGTAAAACAGCTCTTCGAGTGACATTTTGTCAATAAAATAGAGTTTATTTAAAATTTTTAAAAGTTCTACTAAATCACTGCTTTTAATAAAGCGATACAAAAATTCGTCAAGATTGTATTTTTTGAAATCTTTAACAAGTTCTGTTGGACTCTGTGTCAAACTGAACAAAAATTCTAATTTTTTGATAAACTGTTCTCTTTTTCCAAACGCAAACAAAGAAGCAATAAAACCTGAAATTTCTATATCGGTTTTGTCTTTGTATCTATGAGGAAATTGAATCGGGTCAGAATTTATAAAGTCTTTGGTTTCATATTTTTTTACAAGGTTGTCTAAAATTTCTTTCATTTTGAAATTATTTCTTTCTTAGATTTTTAAAATATTCATTAAGGATTTTGTTGCATTCATCTTCTTTTATACCCCCTATTATGTTTATTTTTGAGCGAGCCAAATTGTTTAATTTTAATACGGAAAAACCACCATATTGCATGTCATAAGAGCCAAAAAACAAATTTTTAATTTTAGAATTGATTATTGCCCAAGCACACATCGGACAAGGTTCTAATGTCGCATACATATCACAGTCAAAAAGTTTTGATGTCTGTAACTTTTCATTTGCTTCTTTTATTGCTAAAATTTCTGCGTGGCTCAGGTATGAATTGTTTTTTTCTATTTTGTTCGTTTGGATAGAAATGATTTCATTGTTTTTTACTATCATTGCCCCTATGGGAATGTCAAATGTTTCTTTTTTTGTTTCTTTAAGGAGAATATCAAAATATTTATTTAACATAATCATTAAATTTCAAAGTTATCGTAAAATAGTCGTCGCATTGCAAACTTATGTCTATTTTCATATTTTCAGCCAACCCTTTAACTATATACAACCCCAAACCCGTTCCACGTGTCGTTCTTGTTAGTTTTGAATCTACTCTTATGAATTTTTCAAATAATTTTACTTTTATGTCTTCGTCTATAGGTTCGCATTTGTTTGATATTTTAACGATTGGAAAATTGTCAATATTTTGTGCTTCTATTTTTATAGGTTGATTATCTATGTTGTATTTGATTGCATTGTCAATAATATTAACAAATATTTGTTCCAGCCTGTACTCATCTGCCCAAACATATCCAAGATTATCTGATATGTTTGTATCAAATGTTGCATCTTTCGTGCTTAAGTATTCAATTGCTTTATTGATTGAATCCCCGAGGTCGGTTTCTTGTATATTGAATTTTAAACTATAACTTTCCAACTCCGGTATAACAAGCAAGTCTTCTACCATATTTGACAGACGTTGGGCTTGTTGTTTTATTATTTGGATTGATTTTGTTTTTGTTTCTTCATCGAGTTCAATATCTTTTCTTAACAATCTGGAACTATAACCAATAATCGAAGTTAATGGTGTTCTAAATTCATGACTTGTTGCATTGACTAAATTTTCTCTAAATTCATTAAGTTTTTGAAGCTCTTTATTTTTTTCTTTCAAATCTTTGTACGAGATTTTTATTTTATTTGCCATATAATTAAATTCTTTTGCAATAAATACTGTTTCGTGGGGCGTGAAGACACTTTTTATTAAGTGAATTTTTTTATCATAATTTCCTTTAGAAACAGCGGTAATGCCCTTAAACAGTTGTCTTATGTTGATGTAAAGATAGTATGTATACAGACTCACAACAAGAATAATGAACAAAGCTGCAAAGCAAAGTGAAAGAATGATTCTGTAGCGTGCTTTTGTAATTGTGTTTGCACTTACTTTTTTTGTTGTATCAACAATAATTGTCCAATCAGGGTTTTCCAGTTTGTAGTAGGCTTTTGGAATATTTTTCTTTTTACCGAAAAGACCAATTTCTTCTTCGTTATTCAGGTTTAAGTCTTTTAAAATATTTTTATTTTGAGCATTTTCTGTATTGGTTGATAGTATGGATTTTGTTTTATTATCCAGAATATATACATCTCTGCCTTTTAAAACATCTTCATTGAGAATTTGACTCAAAACATCAATGTTTATTTCTGCAACCAGATAGTATTTTTTGTCTATTTGAGAAAAAAGTGTTATTTTGTTGTCTTTGAATTGGTATTTTTCTTTTGGGAGTTTTTCTTTTTCTATTACATCGACATTTTTAAAGAGCTTTGTCTTTGTTTCAATTTCATCAAAATAGCGAACTTTGTCCATTGTATTTGGAATATAATTAAAACCTGCTGCCATTTGGTTTAATTGTGATTGTGACAAATCAACATATTTTTCAAATGAATCACCAATAAAATGTGCCATCAAATATGTTGTATTTTGAAGTTCGCTTCTTACTGATTGTTGAGAAATATTAGATATAATGATTCCAATTGTAATAAATGGAATCAAAATAGCAAGAGTGAGTACTATTATTATTTGTTCAACTATTTTTAATCTTTTTAGCATTCTTCCAATTTTCCAAAAGGAGTCAATTTATACCCAACATTTACAACGGTATGAAGGTATTTTGGGTTTCTTGTGTCTTGTTCAATTTTTTGTCTTAAGCCACCCACATGGACTCTTACCATCCTAACATCTTCGCTGCTGTCATAACCCCAGACTTCATCTAGTAATGTTGCCAAGCTAACAGGAGTGTTCAAGTGCTGCATCAAGCAATAAAGAATTTCAAATTCTGTCGGTGTAAGCTTTATTTTTTTGTCTAAAATCATTATCTCCAGACTGTCAGGTAATATTTCTATATCTCCAACTCTTAAAATTTCTTTTGAATTTTTGGGCGTATTGTTGCCACCACGTCTTAATAGTGCTCTTATTCTCAGCAAGACTTCTTGAATTTCAAAAGGTTTTATTAAATAATCATCTGCTCCGCAGTCAAAACCAACAGTTTTATCTTCTATTGAGCCTTTAGCCGTAAGCATCAAAATAGGGGTGTCGGGTTTTGCTATTCTTATGTTTTTGCAAACATCATAACCGTTCATTTTTGGCATCATTACATCCAACAATATTAAGTCATAGTTGTTTTCAAGAGCCTTTTTAAGTCCTTCCAAGCCATCTGTTGCAAAATCAACATTATATCCGCTAGATTCAATATCAAATACCAATAGCTCTCTTATTTGTTTGTCATCATCTACGACAAGGAGTCTTTTGTTTGTTTTTTGCATTGCGTTTGTCATACTTTTACCTTAACATTCATTATTGAATTTTCTTTTGATACTATTTCTACTTTCGTACCTTTTTTTATTTCTTTATCTGTAATATTTTTTGCTTTCCAATAATGTTGGTTGTAAGAAATTTGTCCTATTCCATCTATTGAAAGAGTTTTTCCTATGTCTTTTGTAACGATAGCGGTTTTCCCTATGTAGTTTTTTAGGGAAGCTTCTTTTAAGTTGTTTTCTTTTTCAGAATCCATTGCCAATTTAGTTAAGAAATAAAATACAAAAAGAAAAACCGGAAATAACTCTAAGCTCAAATATGGTTTTGATGGAAATTTGTGTAAAATTGTTGCACTAAACAAAAAAGACATAGAAGCAACAAGAAACAAAGAATTTCTTTTGTATAAATCCAAAAACAAAAATATAATACCAAATGCAACCAAAAAAAAGTACATCAAATTTCCCCGAGTATTGTCATAAAAATTATATTTTTTAAATATAAAGTGTCAATTTTAATTTTTAAATTTTTGAAGAATTTTTAACAAAAGTTACAACAACTATTTCCGGTTTGCAATTAAATCTGGCTTTAATCCCTGTTGTTCCCAGACCTTTTGAGACAATCATAGTGTTTTGACCCGGTTTTATAACGCCTTTGTTGAATTTGTATTTAGATGATGAAAATAAAGGAGGTGTAAACGGAATGATGATTTGTCCGCCGTGAGTGTGACCTGCTAAAATCAAATTGTAGTCTTCTATGACATTATAGTAGACATCGGGATTGTGTGTAACAAGTATACGTGGCTTTGTTGTTCCTCTGGCCGCTTTTGCTGCTTTAATTGTGCGTTCTGTTGCATCTGCATAGCCTACTATACTGATATATTTTCGCTTTGCGGGTGCTTTTATTGAATTGTTTTCAAGAACTTTTATGCCGTTTTTTTGCAAATTTCTTGCTATATCTCGTCCATCCGCATACCAATCATACTCTCCCAAGACACTATAAACAGGTGCGTCAATAAGAGAAATTTTTTGAGCCATTGTATCTGCATCCATCATTTCTTTGTAGTTTCTGCTGGGTGCATAATCTCCGCCTGAAATGACAAAATCAGGCTTTTGCTCATTTATTAGTTTTACTATTTTATCAAGACGCTTGTATTCGTTTTTGCCGATATGTAAATCTGTAAAAAACACTAACTTTACACCTGAAAGACTAGAATCTTCTATCTCGTATTTTGTTACTTGAATTGCGTTAGGTTCTATGAAAATCGAATGTATAATTATATATATTATGACTACTATAGTAATTACTTGTTCTTTCGACATACAATTATCCTATCATATTTTTTATATTCTTCGTCTTGAAATTTTAAAAAATCATTGAAATTATGTACAATTTTTGCTTTGTTTTATAGAGTCTTGTTTTTATGCTATGCTCTTTTAAAGAGGATATTTTAATGCAAGAACTTAATCAAAATTTATTCAAAAAATTCAAAATGGATGAAAACAATCCAAAATGGATAAAAGCCCAAACCAGACTTTCTCCTTTGTCTCACAAACCCTATGACATCCGCTCCCCGTTTGATAGAGATGCAACAAGGATACTTCATTCAAATGCATATAGAAGATTGAAGCACAAAACCCAAGTCTTCTTTGCAACAAATAATGACCATGTTTGTACAAGAATAGAGCATGTTGGCCATGTTGCAAGCATTTCAAAAACAATTTCAAAAGCATTGGGACTGAATGTTTCTTTAGCTGAAGCAATTGCTTTGGGACATGATTTGGGGCATAGTCCTTTTGGACATCATGGCGAAAGAATTATTGAAAAAATTATGGAAAAAAATGATTTCAAAAAAACTTTCTGGCATGAAAAAAATTCACTCAGATTCGTTGATTTAATTGAGACTTTACCTAATTATAGCGGTTTTAAAGAAAATTTAAATTTAACTTATGCGGTTAGGGACGGTATTGTTTGTCATTGTGGAGAAGTAAATGAAAACTCTATAAAACCGAGAGATGAATATTTTGATTTAAACGAAATTGAAAAAGGTAAATGCATGCCATATACTTATGAAGGCTGCGTTGTGAAAATTTCGGATAAAATTGCATACCTTGGTCGTGATATTGAAGATGCTTATAATTACAAATTCTTTGATAAAGAAGATATGCTTACTCTAAAACAGCTGGCTCAAGAAGTAATGAAGAAAAAAATTAAATTCAAAGATGTCAACACTTCTTCTTTGATTCATGAATTTATTACAAATTTGTGCAGAAATTCAAATCCTGAAGTTGGTTTGAATTTTTCGGCTGAATATTACGATATGATGAATAAAATAAAAAAATTTAACTACAAAAAAATATATTCAAATCCTCGTTTCAAGCCATTTATGAGTTATGCAAATCTTGTTATTAATGCAATTTTTGATTTTTTGCTTGATTACCATGATGGTTTCAATACAATCAAAAAATTGTCAAAATATCAAAAATTCTACCCGACATTAACAATGGATTTTGCTGATTGGCTGATTAAATATTCAAATATAGATGAAAAATCTCACAGAATGAGAAAATATAGAAACTCTTTAATATACAATATAGAAGATGAAATGGACTACAAACAAGCGATAATAGATTATATTTCAGGCATGTCTGATTATTATGCGATAAAAGCATATAAAGAACTTATAGAGTTTTAGCAAAAAAAAATCTTTACTAGTTTTTTATCTTTACTATGCAAATAAATTCATTTAATAATCTAAATTTTCAAAAAAAATTAGTAGCTACAGCTCATATCGGCGATAGCTACAATCCACAGTCTGTTGAGATTTATCACATGGATAAAGAATCTGATTTTGACGAATTAAAAGAAAAATTTTCTGCTAACGAATGGGAAGACGCCTTTTATTCAAAACGCATTATGCATTTTTTTAAAAAAGATTGCAATCAAGACAGATACTATGTTATAGAAGCAGGCGACGAAATAATCAATTATGCTGATACCTATCACGATGAAGATAGCGATGCTGTTGTGATAAATTTTTTAGAAACAGCACCAAAATATGCCAAAGATTCAGGTCATGACAGATTGTTCAAATATGCCGGTGAAACCATGCTTTCTTTTCTTGCAAAAGTTGCGCAAGAGAGTGATATAAGCAAGATAAAACTAGAATATAGAGATGTAAAATCTACAAGAGATTTTTATTTTTCCCAATGTGGTTTTTTGCCTGCAGGTGTAAACAGAGCTGTGTTGTATAAACATAGATTCAATGATTTAATTGAACAAAACGAATATCACACAGGCAACAATATCAACCTTCTTACTTAAATTCTTTAAGAACCTCTTGCGTGCATTCTTTTGCTACTTTTACAACATAGTCCATATCATCTTTTTCGATTATTAATGGTGGGTTAAAGTAAATAACATCTCCAAGTGGTCTTAATAGAACACCTTTTTTGAGTGCTTTTTTGTAGATTTGATATCCTAGACGAAGTTTTGAATCAAAATGTATCTTATTTTTTTTGTCTTTAACAATCTCAATTGCATTAATTAAACCGATAGAGCGAACTTCTCCCGTATTATCCATATTTAAAAATTCTTCTTTTATCAGATTATTAAAATAAGGAGTTGTTGTTTTCAATTGTTCTTGAATCTTACCTTCTTTGAATATATCTAATACTGCAAGAGCACAACTAGCACCAAGCGGATTTCCTGAATATGTGTGCGAGTGCATAAAGGCTTTACCTTTAGAATAATCATCATAAAATGCTTGATAAATTTTGTCCGTTGTAACAACACAAGCCATTGGCATATAGCCGCCGGTTAAACCTTTTGACAGGCACATAATATCAGGTGAAACATTTGCATGGTTAAATGCAAACATTTTTCCTGTTCTATAAAAACCTGTTGCAATCTCATCTGCAATCAAGTGTACATCATATTTGTTGCAGATGTCTCTGAGTTTTTTAAGGTATAAAGCAGGATATATCTTCATGCCGGCAGACCCCTGCAATAATGGTTCAACTAAAATAGAAGCGGTAGTGTTTCCGAATTTTTCAAATTGTTTTTCAGCATCACAAAAACATTCGCATTTACAGTTATCTCTGTTTTTATTAAATGGACAATGATAACAGTCCGGTGCTTGGATTCTTATTACATCCATTAAAATAGGTTTATATATCTTTGAATACAAATCACATGCTCCAACGGACAATGCTCCTATTGTTTCTCCGTGGTATGCATCAGTAAGTGCCATAAAACGAGTTTTTTCGGATTTTCCTGTTTGTTGAAAATATTGAAAACTCATCTTCATTGCCATTTCGATAGCAGAAGAACCGTTGTCAGAATAATTGAATTTGTCTAATCCATCAGGCAAGATTCCTGCGAGTCGTTTTGATAGTTCTATAATACCTTTGTGTGAAAAATTGGCAAATATTACATGTTCAAGTTTTTCGGCTTGTTTCTGCAAGGATGCTGTAATTTTGGGATTGCAATGACCAAGCAAATTACACCACCAAGAAGAAACCACATCTTTATAGCACTTTCCATTTATATCATACAAATTTATTCCTCTGCCATAATCAATTACAATTGGAGGCAGTTCTTCATAGTCTTTCATTTGAGAACATGGATGCCAAATGTATTTCAAATCTTCTTCTTGCCAGTTTATTTCATTCATTTTTTACCTCGCTTGTCTATATTTTATCACTTCACAAAAAAATGGATTATTAAATTTTTGACTTTTAAAAATAAAGTAATCTATAATATAGAATAGAAAAGTCGGGTAGAAACTTGGGGAAACTAAAGGATATATTAAAAAATAACGATATTGTTCTTGCGATAGGATTGGTGACTATCGTATTAATGATGGTTATCCCTATTCCCGCCCAGTTTTTAGATTTGTTATTAACCCTAAATATTTCATTATCAGTATTAATACTGCTTGTTTGCTTGTATACAAAAGAACCTCTTGAATATTCCAGTTTTCCAACTATTCTTCTTATTGCGACTTTGTTTCGTTTGGGGCTAAATGTTACATCTACCCGTTTGATTTTGCTGTATGCAAATGCCGGTTCAGTAATTGAGTCTTTTGGGCAGTTTGTTATTGGTGGAAATTATGTAGTTGGTGCAGTAATATTCATTATTCTTGTAATAATAAACTTTATGGTTATTACAGGTGGTGCAGGCAGAGTTGCTGAAGTTTCCGCAAGATTTACATTAGATGCAATGCCTGGTAAACAATTGTCTATCGATGCTGACCTTAATTCAGGATTGATTGATGAAGCAGAAGCAAAAAGAAGAAGAAAAAATTTGCTTAGAGAAGCTGATTTTTATGGTACTATGGATGGTGCTTCAAAATTTGTAAAAGGTGATGCGACAGCAGGTATTATAATTACTGCAATAAATATTGTAGGCGGTTTGATAATTGGTATAATCCAACTAAAAATGCAGCCTATGACTGCATTATCTACCTATACAATACTAACCGTCGGGGATGGTTTGGTTTCTCAAATCCCTGCTCTTATTATTTCTACAGCGACAGGTCTTATTATTTCTCGTGCTTCCGGCTCAGAAAAATCGCTTGCAGAAGATATAAAGAGCGAAATGTTTGAAAACCCTAAAGTTTTGGGTATAATTTCCGGCTTGTTAATGTTTATGGGAATAATTCCAGGTATGCCAACCGTTCCGTTTCTTGGTGTTTCGGTTGCGACGGGTGGTTTTGCGTACAAGAAATTCAAAGACAAGCAGGAACAAGAAAAACAAGCAAAAATAAAAGAAAAAGAAGCAAAACAAGCAGAAAAATTAGGCAAAAAGCGTAAAAAAGCTACAAAAGAAAGTGTATTGGAATTATTAAACATAGAAACGCTGGAAATCGAAATCGGTTATCGACTTGTTGGACTTTTGGATGTGGAAAAAGGCGGAGATTTATTGGATAGAATCTCTCAAATCAGAAGACAAACAGCACTTGATTTGGGTATAGTTTTACCCTCTATTAGAGTAAGAGACAATCTTCAGCTTCCGCCAAATACTTATCAAATAAAATTAAAAGGCGTAACAGTCGAAACGGGCGAAGTTTATGTAGATAGAAGTCTTGCGATGAATTCTATGGGTGGTGAAGATGACCCTAATGTAACGGGTATCAGTGCAATAGAACCTGCTTTTCATTTGCCTGCAATTTGGATTTTAGAAAAAGACAAAGAATATGCAGAATCCGTTGGCTATACCGTTGTTAGTCCGAGTGCGGTTATTTCTACTCATTTGACTGAAATTATCAAGAAAAATGCTGCAGAAATATTGACTAGAGCGGACGTTCAACAATTGATAGATAATTTAAAGAAAGAAGTCAACGAGACTTATGTAAATGATTTGATGAAAGAAATCACAACAGCCGATGTTCAACAAATTCTTCAAAACTTGCTTAAAGAAAGAGTTTCTGTTCGTGATTTGAAAACAATTCTTGAGACAATGAGTTTACAATATAAAATCAATAAAAACTACAACTACTTAACAGAACAAATCAGAATGGCACTATCTCGTAATATCTGCAAACAAAACCTATCTGATACCGGAGAATTGATGGTTATCACTATGGCACAAGATGTTGAAACAGAAATTGCAAAAGGTATCAATCCTGATGGCGAAAGCCTTACTCTTCCGCCGGAATTTGTCCAAAGAATGATGACCAGTCTAAATTCTGAATTTGAAAAAGCAATAAAAAATACAGGAAACCAACCGGTGATTTTGTGTTCTTCACCCATAAGGTTGATTTTTAGGCGATTAATTGAAAGAACTTACCCACAAATTGCAATTATGTCTTATAATGAAGTAACAAACAATGTAAAACTCAAAACTGTTGGTATAATTCGTGCCAATTCATTGGTAAAATGAAATGCAGGTGTATAGATGGAAAAAATATTAGCTTCAACAAAAGATTTTAAAATCATTCCCGAAAATTTTAAAAGCTCGGGGGAGTTAAAAATTTTAAATATTAATGAAGATACAATAGAAGCGAAATTAATTTTGGATTCTACTCAATCATTGTCGGATTATTCTCAAGGTGCTAATATAGAAGTATTTGGTGTTAATGATTTGGGGTTGATTTATTTTGAAACGAAAATTTTAGCTATCGATGGCGATACTATTTCAATCAAAACAGTTCCCGATTACAGCATTATACAACGTCGTGAATATTCTCGTGTAGTTTTGGATAAAGGATATATAAAATTCAAAGATTTGTCCCAAGATATAGTTGAAAAAATGGAAGATATATCCGCCGGCGGTTTGAAGTTTATTTCAAAACAGTATTTAGAACCTGAAAAACAATACAAAATAGAATTTTCTCTATCTAACAATATGCATATAAATTGCTCTTTTCAGCCGATTAGAGTGGAAAAAACTTCTGACGAACATTATATCATTTCGGGCAAGTTTGTTGATTTAGAAAATTTGGATAGAGTTGTATTAGTACAATATGCGTTCAAAATAAAAATGGAAGAACAAAACAAAGAATAGCTGCACTTTATGAGCGATATTTATCAAGATAAAAAGATTAATTATTCAAGATTTTTGTCGGCGTTGTTTTCGTCGATAGCTATTTTGGGATTGTCTTTTTTATGTCTGTTAAACAATTTATCTATTGATTTGTATAGTGCTATATATTTATTCAAAACAGTTATTCCCGGTGGAATTTCTTTTTGGATACTTGGTTATGTAATAGGAAAAAAACTTGACGGTTTAAATACTGAAATAATCACGGTGCAAAAAGTTTCTGAAAAACAAGCATACGAAATTCCTAGCATGTTTTCTATGCAAGCTGAACAAAACGAGTCTGGCGGTATGCCGGATATGAAGGATGTTGACGTTTAATATGAAAAAAAATAATTCCAAAAAAACAATAAAATTAGGTGTATATTTGGCATTGTTAACGAGTTTGTTAATTGTTGTTGCTGTTTTGTTGTTTGCTATATATACT
>CAKUUG010000035.1 GCA_934692665.1 uncultured Candidatus Melainabacteria bacterium
GTGCAAGCTTTTCTGCATTAATTGAAAATAGAGAGTTTTGTTTTAGCGGTTGTTGAGTATTTGGTGTTGTTTTTTGTGATTGTTGTCTTCTAACGGGTAAAAAGTTGTTTATATTAAGCATAATTATCCTCCCGACGTAGAAAACCTATCAAAAAAATTTTTTGCTAAAATGACGAAAATTTTTAACAAAAGAACAAATTTTCTTTACATTTTAAATTTAATAGTAGAAAATAATACTTATGGGAAAATGTAAAAGACGAACTTTTTATAACAATTCTATAAACGAAGAATTTTCAATGTTTTGTTCAACAAGACAAGAAGCAATCAACAACATAATAAGTTTACTATGCGAAACAAAAGCCCCCAATAGCAAAAAAGCTCAAAAAAAACAACAAAATTACAAAAACGCTGTTTCTATGATTAGCTTGTTCGGAATAAGTGCAGAAGAATTGTCTGAAGCAGGAGCCAGCTATGAAGATTTGTTGGGTTTGGGGAATTTAATCGATTAATTAAAACGAACAAAATAAATGAGGTGCTTCAATACACCTCATTAAAAAAATTTTATTGATTCAAAAAACTATTTTTTGTTAACTAATTCTTTGAATTTTTTACCTGCTGAAAATGCTGGAACTGTTTTTGCAGCAATTTTGATTTCTTTGCCAGTTTGTGGGTTTCTACCAGTTCTTGCAGCTCTTTTTCTAGCTTCAAAAGTACCAAATCCAACTAGAGTAACTTTTTCGCCTTTAGAAACTGTTTTTTGTACTGTTTCAACTAATGCAGATAAAACTTCGCCAGCTTCTTTTTGAGTAACTTTAGCTTTTTTTGAAATTTCTTGTACTAATTCTTCTTTGTTCATTGAGAACCCCTTTCTATAATGTCTTTCTAGATTATAAGTATAAAAATACCTTTGTGCAAGTACTTTTTAGAAATATTAATATTTATTTTTTAAAAATAGTCTATTTTGTTTATTTTTGGTATAATTTGCCTATGAAAAAATTTTTGCGTTGGTACGAAAAAAACGAATATCTAAAGGCTTTTATGATGCTTTTGGAAGATTTGCCACAAGAAGTTCAATGCGAAATTGCAATTGATATTATTATAAAATCTTCTGATATGATAGATAGAAACTATGAAAAATTGATTCAAGAAGTATCGACCTACAACCCCAGAGACTACAAACGCTGGTACGACAAAAACCCGAACGTACATTTGGCGATTGAGTCATTAAGAGAACTTGACGAAAAACAAAAAGAAGAAATTGTAGAAGAATTTTCAGAAAGAATAATAAATTCTTATTATAGTAATACGAACGAAACAGAACAAAAATGAAAAATATCCTAATTACAGGTGCAACTTCAGGCATCGGAGAAAAAATAGCAAACGTGTTATCGATGGATAATGATGTGTTTTTATCAGGAAGAAGACAACTGGATAGAATGAATTATTTTCCTTGTGATTTTAAAAACATTTCAGAAATAGAAAAACTATACAAAAAAGCAAAAGAATACTTTAATTCGCAAATTGATGTTTTAATCAACTGTGCAGGGCAGTATATCTACAAACCAATCGAAAAAATGACTTATGATGAAATAAACTACCTTACCGATTTGAATTTCAAATCAGCGTATATTTTGTCAGGGCTTGTTATTTCAGGAATGAAAAAAAATAATTGGGGCAGAATAGTAAACATAGGCTCAATTTCAGCAACAGTAGGAGAAGCAAACGCTACGCTATATTCAGCAACAAAAGCTGCATTGTCAGGTTTTACAAGAGCTTTGGCATTAGAAGTCGCTCAAAACAACATCACAGTGAACCAAATAAACCCCGGTTGGGTCAAAACCCCTTTGTCCGACAATTCTTTAACAGAAGAAGAAAAGCAAGAAGTAATTGACGTAACGCCTCAAAGAAGATTTATTGAGCCTGTTGAAATAGCAAAATTGTGCCAATATTTGATTTCTGAAGATGCAAAAGGCTTAACCGGTCAAAATATTAGTCTTTGTGCAGGATTGTCTATCGGATGTTAAACGCAAAAAAAATTCTTGACGTGTTTTAAACTTAAAAACACACATTTAAAAGGATTTTCTATGATATCACCCATTAAAAACATTTCTCTTAAATCTTCTTTCTTAAGCACTAAAAAATTACAAAAAAATTCACAAAAGCAAAAAGAAGAAACGGCTAAGCAACACCAAAGCTCGAATATTTCTTTTGCTCACTATATGTATTCACATAATAAAGTTGATTTTGATACTACAATCAAAAACAACTATTTCAAATTACCAAAAATAACGCTAAAAAATGGTGAAAAATTCCAGCTCATGCCAGACGAAAGCCAAATACAAGCAGCAAAAGAACTCTATAGAGGAAATAATCTGTTGTATCTTGCTCCAACCGGAACAGGAAAAACAGCGGTTGCTCGCTATGTAATCACAAAAAACTTAAACGAACACAAAAAATCAATCTACACTGTCCCGACAAAAGCTCTTGCGAATGACAAATATGACGAATTTTGTGAAATTTATGGTGAAAAAAATGTAGGTATTTTAACAGGTGACAAAAAAGAAAACACCCACGCACCAATTTCTATCATGACGACAGAAATTTACGAAAAACAGCTACAATCAGGTACAATCAACAAAAACAACACCGGTATTGCAGTGTATGACGAAGGCCACTACATAGCAGACAGAGAAAGAGGTTGTGCGTGGGAAAACTCTATCATGGAAAGTGCCCAACGTGATGTCCAAATGCTCGTTTTATCAGCAACCGTTGCAAATAGCGAAAAATACAAAAATTGGATAGGCTATCTAAACCCTTATATGGACACAAAAATAGTAGAAATTCAGCCCCAAGACCGTTTTGTTCCACAATTGTATTACAGTTATTTTGGTGGAGAATTTAGTCCTTTAATTTCAGGAAAAATAAATCTGGAAGAAGATTTTTCTCAAAAACAAAAAAGAGGCTTGGAAACACTGTTCAGGCTTCAAAATGAAAAAGAAGCAAACTATACTTTGTCAAAAAATGACTACGAAAAAACCCTTCAACGTTTAAAAGAAAATGCTCTATCAGATGGCTACAAAACAGATTCTATGACGTTTGACGAATTAAATGCAACATTCAACAGACACTACAAATTTTTGTCAAAAGAAGAAAAAGATTCAATCACTCAACTTTTGTTAAACCCTAATAACAAAAAAATAAAATCATTCCACAATCCACATATAGAAAGCAACTATCCGGAACTCATTTCTAAAATGAATGACGAAAATATGCTTCCTGCAATTGTTTATAGACTTTCAAAAAGAAAATGTGAAGACACGGCAAACGAACTGGCTAATACTGAAGCACTGGATTTGACAACAGAAGAAGAAAAAGCCCAAATCGAACAAACAATAGAAAAATATCAACAAGAAAACAAATATTTGGGACTCTTTTCAGAAAAAGACAAAGAAAAACTAATAAAAGGCATAGGCACTCATCACTCTGCAAAAGCTCCCGAATACAAAGCATTGGTTGAAGAATTGTTTAGAAAGAAATTGTTAAAAGTTGTTGTTGCAACATCTACATTGGGTATTGGTATAGACATGCCGGCAAAATCCACAGTAGTCACTGATATGACTTACAGGGCTATTGACCCAATCACCCAAGAAGCACAATATGAGCCTGTTTCCAAGAATGAATTTTGGCAAATGGTAGGAAGGGCAGGCAGACGTGGGCAGGATTCTATCGGCAATGTAATTGTATACAATCCTTATTCAAATACAGAAAACAAAGGCCCGTCCACTTCAGTCGATGAAGAAAAATTAATCCAAGAATACTTGTCTTCCGGTTCTGACGACTTGAAAAGCAGTTTCAAACCTTCTTTAGCGGAACTTGCACAATATTACAATGAAAACACAAGCCAAAAAGGGCTATTGGATATTGTTGAAAATTCTTTTAGAGTGTATTTATCTGATGAACCTGAAAAAGAAACAGAAGAATTGACAAAACAATTTAAAAAATGCACAAACCTCCTTTTAAAACAAGGTTACTTATACAAACAAAATGGCGAATTCTTCACTACCCCAAAAGGCAAAATTCTTTCTCTGGCAAAAAGCTCAAACCCACAGTTGTTGTCTTCTTTGATGTATGATGAAAACTTAAAAGATATCTCAACTGAACAATTGTGCCAAGTTGCAGGCTATATTGCAGGAAGCCAAATAACAAAAGACATCAGACAGAATGAAGAATTTGCAAAGCTTTTGTCAAGAAGAGCTCACGAAATCGAAAATAGATTTTCACTAAACGACCAAAGCCCCTATAGTACAGCAAACACTGTTACAAAAACCAAAGAAAATCTAATCTTGGAAAACGCTCAAAATATCGATTTCGATTTTGAAGGCAAAACATACACCGATGAACTAAGCGGATATGTCACATATTGTTGGTCATTGTTGAATCAGCACAATCAAAATTCAATCAAAAACTTCAATGAAATAATGACTTTTGACACAATAGAAGAAAAAGACAGCACAAAAAACACTTTCAAAAATCTATCAACTGCAGGTGACAACTACAAACTCATTTCTCAATCTATTTCTATTTTGAAGCAAATGGATAGCATCTGCGATTTTGCAATCGAAAACGAATACGATTTTCCAAATGTTGAATACTGGTCAGATTTGAAAACAAAAATCTCAAAAGCAATAAAAACAATGAACAAACCGCCTATGATGGATTTTGTTGAAAATGAAAGCCCTGCATTTATACAAATCAAAAAACTCAACGTCAATACTTGTCCTATATGTAATGAACCTATGGCAGACGAGTTCAAAGCAAAAAAATATGCAACAAGAATGCTCTACACAAAAGGTCAAGAAGCTTATGATTATATACAAAAAGGTATTGAAGACGGGCTTTTGTACCCTATGACGCAAGATACAAAAAACAACGGCAAATTAGAATTTAACAAAACCGCAAACGATGCATTGTTAAAAATACAAGAACTAACTCTTCAATATCCGCAAAAAGACGTAAAAGAAATAATAGAGCTGTTATCAGGCGAATACGAAGATGAAATAAAACTCGACAGATTGTCTGTTCTGGAAGAAATGGAAGAGTTGATAAAAGAAAGCACAAACAATCAAGAACTCAAACAAGAATTGATTTTTGCGATAGAAGATGCACAAAATCAAATTTTTGATGAATCATCAGAAGAATTTAAAAATGGAAAATTTGTTTATAAAATAAAAAAAATTATTTTAAAACAAAAAGACAATTCCGATTTATATGCTAAACTAACAGAAATGGCAGAAAATTTGCCATCTTCAAAAAGCGATTTAGGTGCATTTTTTGTAAAATTCAACAATCAGGCGACAAACAAAATAGCTTCTGTTTTTGCAAATCCAAAAACTTCAACAGCAACAGAAATAATTCACCAAAATCCAAAATCAGACGACCCATCGAATTATATAAAAATCTGTACAACTTGCGAAGAAGATAGAAATAACAGAGATTTTGACGAATCGACAAAAAATATTCCGGATTTTAAAAAGAATATGGAAAACTATCTAAATTCACTACCCAAAGAAGATGAAACAATCAAAAGTTACATTCAAGGCATAAAAGAAAAAATCTAAGCACGCAAAACGAATATGAACATACAACTTTTCAATTTATACAATAATTTTTTAATTTCGAAACCTCGATTTAAAAAAACAGACAAAACAACTCCTGTACTAAAAACACTGGAAAAAGATACTGTTCAAATTTCATTCGGGGAAAAGTATTGTACTGTCGACAATTTCCAAGTTAAAAAATTAAAAGATTTGCGATGTCCTGTTTGTTCCAAATTGATGCTTAGTGATGAAGAAATCGACTCTTTCGTTGAAGACATTGCCTCAAAAAAAGGTGAAGAACTTGCAAACGCTCTTGAAAAATACGAAGATGACAGCATTTTTCTAAAAGAAAAAACAAAAGAAAAAACAAGCATTTATCGTCCAATCGAACAAGAAGCAGTTGATATCATAAAAAATCTTGCTATAAAATACCCCGAAAAAGACCTTTCTGAGCTGTTTTTGATAAAAAGGCAAGATTCTCTTGAAAAACTAATACCTGTTCAATTGGAAATTCTTCAAGAGTATGTTGATTTTGCAACAAAAAATACAGATAATGAAGAGCAAGAAGACAAAATAAAAAAATTAACAGAAGAATATACAAAACAAATAAAAGGCAAATCAGATGAACATTTTTCTCGCAAAAAGTTTGTCTATGCAGCAATTCACGTTTTTCAAGACAAAAAAACTCAAAACGAAGTAAACAAAATAGTTCAAAAATTGCCAAATTCTCAAAATAATGTTGACGCATTTTTCGTAAAACAAACATCGCAAACAACAGACCCTAAGACACTTGCAAGAATTTTGGTTTCGAAAAACACTTCTACAACAGAACATCTGCAACCAAAATCAATGGGCGGAGGAAACAGAACCTCAAATTACATCACTGATTGTGCAAGTTGTAATATGAAAAGAAGTAACATGCCTTTTGACAAATGGACAGATACTATTCCTGATTTTGAAGAAAATCTACAAGAATACGTAGAAATCGTCCAAAAAGCAATAGATGACGGAAAATTGGACAAAGACTACGATTCTTATCCGGAAGATATTGTCCAAGCAATAGAAAATTTGAGCAATGACAAAATAAAATTGAGATTGCCGGAATCGACAAACCCTGAAACTATCAAAAAAAATATTCAAAAAAGAAGAAACTATGTAGAAAATTTGCGACAAGATTTGCAAAGAAAACAAAAAGCAAAAGAGTTGTTAAAAAAAGAAATAGAAGAAGCAGAGAGTCTTCCGTTTTTGGATTTTGCAATTCAGCACCAAACAGTTACTTCAAAAATTAGTTCTTTAGAAGAAAGATTAAAATCACTTGATACAGAAATAAAAATTGTAAAAAGCAAGCAAAGAAAACAAAATAAACAAAAAAACCTCTCTAATCAAACAAAATTGCAAGAATTAAAAACAGAAAAACAAGAAAAAGAAAAAGAACTCGAAAAACTGAAAATAAAAGAAATGGAGCTTTCTACCAAATATCCGCAAATTTCTGATATTGAACAAGAAATGTCTGTTTTGTCAGCAAAAATAAACAATTTAAAACGCATAGATGAGATAACTGATTCGTATAACAAAAATTGTATGAAAGAAGAAAGTATTCATCAAAAAATCAAAGAAACAAAAGAAAAAATAAGAACCATACAAGAAATAAACAGAATAATAATAAGAAGAAATCCTCACAGCAAAGATGATAAAACCTATTATCTCGAACTAAAACACAACGAAATTCTGCTAAAATACATCGAAAGTGCAACCTCAAAAGAAGACAACAAAAAAATAGGAAAGTACCAAGACGAAGTGTTTAATATTGCACAAAAAACTATTGAAAAAAGACAAAAAGAGCTTTTAGCAATGGATTCTGTCGTTTATTTCGAAAATCAAAATTCAATAAAAAATCTCCAATACACTCTAAATTCTCTAAACAACTCTCTAGAGGAAACAACAAAAGAAAAAAACAGAATGAGAAGTTTGATTGAAAGATACAAAACAATCTCAAAAGAAGGCACTATAGAAGATTTTGAAAAACAATATGAAAAATTAAAAGAAAGAAAAAGAAGACTTCTTAATTTGGAAAAAGTTGTTATTTTGAGGCAAAAACACAAAGAACTTGAAAAAATTTGCACACAAAAAGAACAATTTATATCCAAACTAAGAAATTATGAAACATTAACAAATGAAGAATTTAGACAATTGACAAATCAAGCCTCTTAAATTGTTTTTATGTTGAAATGTTCTTTTAGGGCTTCTATCACGTGGGGATTGATTAAAATGTTTGAACAATGTACCAAATACATCTCAAATCCGTAATCCAAAAGTGCAAGCAACAAATCAAAATTCAACAGAGTGCATTCCGAAAAGAAAATTGTGATTTTTTTGTTTTCTTTTTTGAAATCATCAATTTTTTCAAGCAACAAATCCCCCTCTAATGGAGTGCTCAAAAAAACAACATCTTTGTTTGAATTTTTAAAATTTTGAATTTCGTTGTTTGACCTGCCCAAAATAAAGACTATTTCTTCATTTTTGAGATTTAGTAATTTGTCTTTATTTAGTTCAATTTTTATGTCATTTTTCTTTTGATTTTCGGTTTTATCGAGTTTTAGGGCAGTTTCAATCAAAGGCTTGTAGTTGTTGTTTTCGATATCGACAACTTTTGTAAAAGAAATGAGTTTTTTAGAAAACAATTCTCCACGATATAGGCTATCTATCTTTTGTACAAAATTTTGCGTAATCAAAATTGCACCTTTGAAATTTGAAAAATCATATTCAGCGTTGTCTGTACCATAATGACCTTTTAAAAATTTATTGTTCTTAAAATACGGATACAAATTCGCCAAAAACAAAGTCCCGTTTGTATAAACGTTTATTTTTTCGCTTACGTCATAATTTTCGAGCGTTTTCAAAACTTCGTCCAATTCATCAAAGTCATCACCCGAAACCAGAATATTGTGTCCGGATTCAAGAGTCAAATTCACAGTTGTTGATTCTTTTTTACCAAATTTTTCTTCAAGAACTTTGTATAATTTTCTTTTAATTTGCAAAGCTAATTTTGAAAATTCTAAAATCTTCCTTTTTATTTTTTCATTTCTAATAGAATAGCTATTTGTCAGTGAAAAAAATCTGATAATTTCATAATCAAAACTATCGTCATCTATGAATTTTTTCATTTTTACAATATTTATGCTTGCCAACTTCGTCATCAAAACAATAAGCTCAAATAAGTTTTGTTTTTGATTGTTGAAGTTTTTTTGTCTTGTTGTTGTGATTTTTTCACTGTATTCAATTAATTTTGAAATTGTTGCAAAAGGCTCAATATCGAGATTTTTGTTTATTGTTTCGTAAGGCAAATTGTTATTTTTACAATATTCAAGATACAATTCTTTTGTTTCTTTTCTTATTGCATTCAATTTTGATATCAAACCCAAGTATTTTTTTGGATTAAAACTCGTATTTATCAAAAAAATCGACAAACTTTCGACTAAATAAGAATTCGTTTCTTTGTTTAAAAACCCAAATTCTTTTAGTTTCACAACATAGAAAGAAATTTCTGAAATCTCTAATAAAATGATTTCATACAAAGAGTTCACGCTAGGATGAACCGAACACACTGCTCCGGTTGAACAGGAATTTTTATCCGCTATATTTTTAAAATATTCTAACATATTAAAAATATAGAATAAATTTTTAAAATTATAATTAACCACAAAGGCAATTCAACTAGTACATTTCACCCATACCAAAAGTGAAGAATCCGGATGAGCGTTTCATACCTTGGGTATTTGTTAATGGAATACCATAATCTAAATTGATAGGTCCAAGTCCCGGAATAAATACCCTCAAGCCTACGCCGGCCGTAATTGCGTAACCTGGTTTGTCATATACACGAGAGCCTGTAGTACGGTCAAACAATGTACCTGCGTCAACAAAAGCAGCGAGTCTTAGATTGTTCAAGAAAGAATTTGAGGTCAATCTGTCAATAAATGGGATAGGAACACGATATTCAGCGCTTCCCATCATATAGCCCGTACCTACACCAACTTCTGAAATGTTGAAACCACGTATCGTATATGGCCCACCTAGAGAATAGCCGGCAAAATCAGGCATATTGCCGTGGATTTTTCCTCCGGCTTTTGCAGTAACAACAAATGATGATTTTTTGCCTACAGGTATGAATTTTCTAACCATACCACCGAGTTTTCCAAATGTAGAACCGGAAATTGCAATGTTTTCTTCAAATGTAATACGTGCTAACAATCCACGTCTGGCGTTTATTACGCTGTCTCTGGTATCATAGGTCAAAGCAGGTGTAATTTTTACATAAAATCCGCCTTCAAGTTCGCTTTTTCTTTGTGAAATGTCCATATTTGCGAGTCTGTATTTTTCCTTAATGCCTGAAAAATCACCCTCAGACAAATGTACATCTTCTACACCAAAAGCAATCGAACCTGATAGGTTTTTGTATGTAGTAAAATGACGAGACAAAGTAAATTCTCCGCCTAGACGTCTTTCTATTGCAAGCGGCACTTGGTAGCTGCCATAATAACGTGCAAAGCCACGTACCATCAATGATTGGTTTTCACGTTTGAACATTGGCTCTAAGAAACTAATTTCACCTTGCAAGTTTGCTTTTTTTGCAACTGAACTATCATTCATCAAAATACCTGTACCTGCAAGCAAGTTTAAGTTTAATTTTTGACCCAAACCTCTGAAATTATTTTCACCAAAACCAACCGAGCCAAAGAAACCTGAAGCAGAATCAATACCCACACCAAGCGAAATTTTTCCTGTTCTTTGTTCTTCTAAAGCTATATAAACATCATAAAGCCCTGTTTCTTCATCTTTTTTGAGTTCTCTTTGTACATCTTTAAAAGCTGATGTTCCCATCAATCTCAAAATATCGGAACGCATTGTGTTTTCATTGTATACAGAACCGGGCTGTAAAAATATGTTTCTTTTTACTATAAAATCACGAGTTTTATTGTTGCCATCAACAATAATATCTCCAATTATTCCTTCATCAACGAGAATATTAACATATCCATCAGGATCATCAGAAACTTTTGTTACACGAGCCAGAATATAGCCTTTATTTGAATACAAATCTTGAATTTCTTCTATTGCTTTGTTGATATTTAAGATATTTTGCGGCAAACCCTTGTATTCATTGAGGATTTGCATAATTTCATCTTTTTTTATGCTGTTCACTCCTACAAGGTTAAAACCTGCAATAGGAGGATTTTCTTCCAAGATTATTCTCAGTTTTACGTTGTTATCGTCTATTTTAATCGGCAAAGCTCTCAAATTTTGCGTAAAATATCCTGTAGAATACAATTTTCTAAGGTCATTTGAAACTTCTGAGCGAACATATTGTTCACCTGCTTTTGAAGACAATTGCTGTCTTATGTAGTTTGTATCAAGAAGATTGTTCCCATATATTTCAATTTCTTGTATATAAACAAGGTCTGTATCGTTTATGTAGGTTCTGTCTTCGTCAATAGTAAAAATATCTTGCGAAGTATCTTCTTGTTCTAGAGTTTCTTCTTTTTTATTGTTTTTGTTTTTTTTCAAAAATCCAAAAAAATCTTTTTTCTGTTTGGTTTTTTTAGGTTTTTCTTTTTTATATTTTGTTAAATTTTCTTTTTTTGATGAAAATACTTCTGTTTCTTCATCATCAAACTCAAACACAGGCTCTGTTTCAGCCTTTTTTATTTGAATTTCTTTTTTTGGTTCTGTTTTTTCTTTCTTTTTAAATATTGTTTTTACTTCTTTAACCTTTTTTAATGTGGTAATATCGACACGCCTAGCATCCGATGGGGCAATTTGGTCGTATGCAAAACTGTTTTGCCCCAAAATTAAGGACAAAAATACAAAAAATGCGAGTGTCTTTATATATTTCAGTTTCATTAATCCAAGTCTAAGAACGATAATTATCTAGTAATATTATATATCTAAATACCCATAAGTCCAAAAATATTACTAAAGTACACAATTTTGCCTTGAAATTTTTGTAATAGTTCACTTTTCACAAAAAAATTTTTGTTACAAAAATTTACATATACAAAATATTTCAATATCTTAATAAAAAGTGTCAAATTTCTGACATTTATATTAATATTTTTATTAAAGGCTTGGGAAATGAAAAAATTGCAAATTAATCTTGAACACAAAAGTCTAATTGTATCCGTCATCAAAGAAAATCCTAAATACTTCGGCAACGAAGAGCTTATGGATTTGTTTATAGAAGCAATTTACAAAAAATCTTATCTCATTATTGATGCAATCCGTGATACAAAACGCCTAAAGCGTCACTTGGCAGTTATTTGTGACAATTGTATAGACCAAATAATCAAAGAAAAACAACGCTACGATGACAAAAATCCAAAAAAATCTTTTGAATTTCAGCCACATAGCGAATTTGTCAGTGTCAAAAAAACGCCTTTTGCAGAAAGAGAAAGCATAAGACAAGAAATCTCAAGAACCAGAAACACAGACAACATAATAAACCTAAAAGAAGAAATTCAACGAAGCGAAAAATATGATGCAGTAGACACATTGATTGACCCTGCAAATTTTTACCCTAAAAAAAGAATTTCAGAACACACTCTAGACAGATTGATTCAAATAATAAAAACAATAGAAGAACAATACCCAAACAAACGCTATTTTGAGATTTTTTTGTATCGTTATATAAAAAGATTCAATCAAACAGACACTGCCCGTGAAATGAAAATTTCACAAGTCGAATTGTCAAAAAGATTTGTCGAAATGATAAAATTAGTCAGAGAACAGCTCTAGCTGATTTCTTTGTACAAAGTAGAATATTTCAAATAATACTCTTCAGGGTTTTCTTTTGCTGCTTTAATTATGTCTTGTATTTCAACAAACTTTTTTGCAAGAACAGGGTCAAATTGGCTTCCTGCACATTTTTCTATCTCTGCTATTGCAACTTCGTGGTCTAGTGCTTTTCTGTATGAACGAGTAGAAGTCATAGCATCATAAGTATCAGCTATTGCAATTATTCTGGCTGCATAAGGGATATTTTCGCCTTCCAAATGGTCAGGATAGCCTTTTCCATCCCAGCGTTCGTGATGATGTTTTACCCCGGGGGAAATGCTGTGGAGTCTTTCTATACTGGAAATAAGACGTTCAGAGTTGATAGGGTGAGTCTTCATAATAACAAATTCATCATCAGTTAAACGCCCCGGCTTGCACAAAATTGACTCAGGAATAGCGATTTTTCCGATATCATGCAAAAGACCTGCCGTTTCTATAGATTCCAGTTGGCAATCAGGAACATTCAATTCTTTTGCCAAAATAATCGAATACAAAGTCACTCTCATCGAATGACCGTGGGTGTAAGGGTCTTTTGCGTCCAGTGCTGATGTTATTGATTTTATTGTTTTATAAAACAATTCCTTTAAATCTTTTAAAATCAAAGATTTTGAAGAAACGAGATCAAACTTGCTCAATCCGTTTCTGATTGCTTCTTGTAATTCATCAGGATTGAAGGGTTTTAAAACATATTGGAACAAATTGCACTTGTTTACGGCATCTGTAATGATTTCTACATCAGAAAAACCTGTTAAAAGAATTTTTATGACATCAGGTGCGATTTTGTTTGCTTCCTCCAAGAATTTTGTTCCTTCCATAATAGGCATCTTGTGGTCTGAAACAATCAAAGAAACATCATTTATATTGTTTTTTAAAGTTTCCAATCCCTCAAGCCCGTTTGAAGCTGTTAAGATATTGTATTTACCCCTGAATGTTCTTTTCAAAAGTTGAAGATTGTTTATTTCATCATCCACAATTAATATCGTATGTTCATTGTTAACAGAAGTTGCACTAATCAAATCTCCGACACTATTCAAAAAGAAATCATTTTTTAAATTAAACACAATTATATCCTCTTCAATTTTAAAAACTGTATCGGCACAAATTTTTAAAACTTTAATTTTTTAAAAAAATTAAAACCGCTTTTTATTTTTAAGCGGTTTTAATTAATTATTTGAAATATCCAAAAGTACTTTCTATGTCTTGATCCAGATTTTCTTTTATAGCATCTCTATCTTCTCTTGTCGCTTGCAAGTCAGTTTCAATTGCACTTTGCTGCACTTCTACATCATTTTCATAGCTGGTTGTTTCTTTTTCTACTTTTTCTATTTCTCTATCTTCTTCGTTTTTTAAATCTTTTAATTCATCTTTTAATTCTTCATACTCAGACAAAAGTTCACTTCTGGTGTTGGAATCAACTTCTTCACCATCTTCTGATACATTTTCTTTTCTTGCTTTTGAAACTTCATCAATTTTGTTTTGAATTTGGGATTCTTCTTGACAATATTTTGCATGGATTTGAGAAATCCTATTAGAAGATTGTTTAGACTTTAGTCTTTTTCCCATCGTCAAAGAAAGCAAAGACGAAGTATCATCTTGGATTTTTGCATCATACAATAGCAGAGTATTAAGTTGGGTTAACATTGTTGTTCCTTTTAGTACCTACATAATGATAATTCCAAAAAGGTAACATTTCCTAACACTTATATAAAGAATTATTAAGCTAAAGAGAAGATTTCATAAATTTCATCATCAGACAATTCTGTTATTGTTTTTTCACCTTCAAAAACTGCGGCATTTGCCAGTTCTCTTTTGTCTTTTATTATCTTATCAATTTTTTCTTCAAAAGTTGAAAGCGTAATAAAACGGTGTATCATAACATTTTTGTCTTGCCCGATACGATAGGTTCTGTCTGTCGCTTGGTCTTCTACAGCAGGATTCCACCACAAGTCATAATGCACAACATTAGAAGCACTGGTCAAATTAAGCCCCAAACCACCTGCTTTTAGTGACAAAATCATTATTCTTTCTTCCATATCTTCTTGAAATTTTTTGATGGTTTCTTCTCTTTGTTTTACATTCAAACTTCCATGGAAAAACAAAGGACTTCTGTTAAATTCATCTGCAATGATATTTTCCAGAATATTTCCCATTTCTTTATATTGGGTAAAGACAAGAACTTTTTCATTGTTGTCTAAAATATTACCCAAAATATCAACCAATTTTTGAGTTTTACCTGATGCATTGGCTGACATGTCACCATGTTTTAAATAATGATAAGGGTGGTTGCAGACTTGTTTCAAATTCGTGATTAATTTGAATATCGCTCCACGTCTGTTCATTTTTGATTCAGATTTTGAAATAGATTCCATCGATTCTTTCAAAATTCTTTCATACAAAGCAACTTGCGGTTTGGTTAAATAGCAGAAGTCATCTAAGACAACTTTTTCCGGCAAATCAGAAATAATTGTTTTATCTGTTTTTAGTCTTCTTAGCATAAATGGACTAATTGCTTTTTTGAGTTTTGCCGCACGAGTAAGTTCTTTGAATCTTTCTATAGGAATAGAATAATTTTTTGAAAAATCAGTCAAAGAACCTAAATAACCTTTGTTTATAAAATCAAAAATTGACCACAATTCAGACAATCTGTTTTCTACAGGAGTACCTGTCATTGCGACTTTCATTTGTGCTTTTATTGCTTTTATTGCTTGCGTTTGAGAAGTTGATGGATTTTTGATATTTTGTGCTTCGTCTATAATCAACAAATCCCAATTTGTTTTTTGGAATTTTTCAAGGTCAATTCTCAATATCGCATAAGTCGTCAAAATAACGTCGCAATCAGTTGAAAATTCACGATTAAAACCGTGGTATGTAAGAGTCTTTAATGATGGAGCAAAGTTGTTCATTTCTCTTTTCCAATTGCCCATCAAAGTCGTTGGACATACAACAAGCACAGGTCTTTTCAGACGTTTTTCTTCTTTTAATTTTAAAATTAAACTGATTACTTGTATTGTTTTACCAAGACCCATATCGTCAGCAATACAACATCCAAAACCTTTGTTTATATTTGTATATAGCCATCTGTAGCCTATTTCTTGATATGCACGGAGTGTACCATTCAAGTCGTTTGGCAATTGTATGTCTTCGACTTTTGTAAAATCAGAAATAACTTTTGCAAACGCTTCATCATAATCAAAATCATACTCATCGATTTTTCCTGATAATGCATTATGCAACAATTGCATTTTATCAACTACCAAATTAGGTTGTTTTTCCAATTTTGCAAGAAGTTTTTCTGTTTCTTCTTTATCGATTAAGATGTATTTTTCTTTATATTTTATCAATCCATGAGAATCTTTTGCCAATTGTCTAAATTCTTCTGCGGAAATTTTTTCATTGTCGCCTAGAGCAATTTCAACTTTGAAATTCATAATTTCAGCTAGAGAAATAGTTGAGCCTGTAGGATTAGCAAGCAAATCCTTCAAATCTTGCAGGCGTTTGTCTTTGATTGTTGCATTGATTGAAGCTCTTGGGATAATTACGTTATTCAATCCTTCAGGGAGATTGACTTCCATTCCCGCTTGTGACAAATAATATGATATTTGAGTGATTAATTTGTACACACCGGACAAATCCAATTCCATCGTAACATCTTCAAGGTCTTCAATGTATTTTGTAGCCCAGTTGATTTGTTTTTCGATTAGAATTTTTTGTTCGTCGTTCAAATCTTCCAATTGAATAATTTCGTTTTTGTTTTTGTCTTTTGCAAGAATTTTGAGCAAGAACTTTTCATCAGTCAATTGTTCAATATTAAAGACAGGAATAATATCATAAGCCCCCAAACTCATCTCATCAAACCAAGATTGAATATCGGATGCCAAATCGTTTCCTTTGTAGAGTCTTTTTTGAAGAGCATTTTTAACCAAAAATGGTGCTGATTTCAAGTCTTTGAAACGATAGTGTTTTACGTTCAAAAACGTAAAAATCAAATAATTCAAATATCTTTCGATTAATTTTTTTGTTGTTTCTGAATCTAATACATCGTTTTCAATGATTTCGACATACGCTTTTACATAGTCTTTGTTTTTGAAATACGGTTCATAATACACACTAAAGGTGTCTTTTCTGAATTTTACCGCAGGAATAAAATGAAGTTTCTCGACTGTTTTTTTAACAAATTGTACCAAATTAAAATAAAATTGATAGTTTTTTGAACAATCGGACAAATCTAAACTCTCATCTACTCCTGTAAAATATTCAAAAAACATATCAAGACTAATTTTGTAACCATATTCGTCTTTTCTATATTCAGGACGAAGTCTGTATAGCGAGCCTTTTTGTTTTAAATAATAATCGAAATTATAAGGCGGTGTAATAAAAATAGAAGCAGAGCTGGAATCAATATCCAAATAAATCTCCGTCTGGCGAAGAATAGGATTTTTTGTATCAAATGTGTCTGCAAATTCTTCTTCTATTAATTCATAAATTAATGATAAAGTATATCTAAAGTCTTTGTTCTTTTGAGAATAAGGATTTTGGTCCAAATTCAAAAGCAATTTTTCTACACTATTTTTCTTGAAGCTTAAATTAAATGTTTTTTCCATTTGAACATTTTATTATAAAGTTTTGGAAAAAAAAAGATTTTTTCTGATTATTTTTGAAAAATAATAAATTTGGTTGAAAATTATTTCAAGAAAGGATTAACCTCGTTTTTTTTGAGTTTGTATATCATACCGCACTTTGAACAAGCAAGGACTCTCCCTGTCGAATCTATAGGCACAAAAAGATGAGAACATTTTTCTTCTTGTTCTATTTGTTTTTTTGGTTGTTTTTTAAATTTTCCGTTTTTAAAATCTTCTTTTAATTTGAAAAATAATTCTATAATATACATTGCCTTATATATTAGCACCTTTTATTTTTTTAAGCTATAATAAAACTACCATGACAAAAAAACTAAAAAGATTCATCTCATCTACTGTTGCCTACCATGATATAAAAGAAGCAGTAGACATTGCAAACGAACTGGGTTGCGGAATTGAGATTTCCAGATTTGGAAAATTGGCAGATATAGAAGAAAATTTTAAACAAAGAAAAATTGACTACAAAAAAGTCTTGGATGATTTCGAAGGAGAGCTTACTCTTCATGGTTTTTTTTCCAACCTCAATGTCGCCGCAAAAGACCCTCTAATTGCTTCTGTTAGCCTAAAAAGATACTATCAGAGTTTGGAACTTGCTCAGTATTTTGATGTTTCTACAGTTGTTTTTCACACTTGTTATAACAATTTGTTGAAACAAAAACAGTATCAGCAGATGTATTTTTTAAAGAATGTTGAATTTTACAAAGAATTTATAAAAGAATTTGAAAAATCAGGCATAATGGCAACTATAGAAAATGTCCATGAGCCAAATCCCGATTTAATAAGGAATCTTGTTGCTGCAATAAATTCGCCTAATCTTGGTACAACAATAGACATAGGTCATTGCAATTTGCATTCTGATTTGGATGTATCTTATTGGATAAAAGAATATGGCATAATGCTTAAACACATGCATTTTCATAGCAATTTTAAAGACGAAGATTCACATTCGAGTTTATTGAAGGGTAATATTGATGTCAAAAAAATTCTTTTAACATTAAAAGAAATACAGCTTTTTCCATCTATAACATTTGAAATATTTGACAAAGACGCTCTATTTGAAAGCGTCAACTACTTCAACTCTCTGTGCGATGAAGTTGGAATTGAATATAAATAAATTTAGCTTCACACTTTGTTACATTTCCTAAAGTAATGCGTATTTTTGCCGATAAAGTATGTATATAAGGAAAAAAGGTGTG
>CAKUUG010000036.1 GCA_934692665.1 uncultured Candidatus Melainabacteria bacterium
GAAAACAAAAAAATTACAAAAACAGCTTGGCTCGATGATGGCACTATTATGGCATTAAGAGTAAATAATAACATTTTCGGGGTACAATTTCACCCTGAAGCGATATTGACTCAAAATGGAATTAATATTTTTAAAAATTTTCTAGAACTTTAGTGCTTTTACAAAACCGGCCAAAATAGTAGGATTGTATGCTTTTGTATCAACCATTGTAAATATCAGTTTTGTTGATGGTTTCTTTGCTTTTAAATTTGTTGTTGAATATACAGCAACCACTCCTGACACATTTTTAAACGGAACATTTTTTACTTTTGCCGTAAATTTTATATAAGGGATTGTTTTTCCTTTTGCATAAAAACTACCTCTTTCTACAATTTGAAAATTTTCAAAAGTAATAAACGAATCTTTGAAATTATTCAAAATATCGTTTATTTTTTTATCAATTACTTTTGAATTAAAATCGCTAACAGAAATTTTTTCTTCATTTTTCAAATCATAAATTGTGATTTTTTGTTTTGTTGGCAAATATTTTGCATTGATTTTTTTGTACCCAAAAAGATTAAAACTTCTGGACAGCTGATAATCAACAGGAACAAAAGAAAAATCTGCATAATTTTTCTCTTTTTCAATAAATTCAGCTCTAGGTGGATTTTGGTAATCATTAATCAAACCTTGTACAAACGCCCAGCCTCCAAGAGCAAAAAACGCTACAACAACAGCAATAAATATGATTTTATGTATAATACTTTTTAGACAACCCACTTTATTTTCCTTGAAAAAATTAATTACATAATGATTATAGTCAAAGAAATTATATTGTACAGATGTTTTAATATTTTTTTACAGAGAAGAAAGGTTAATTTTTTGACCTTTTTGGATAAATCGTAATCATTCTTCCGCTTTTATCAAAAACCGCAAGACCATCTGCTTCTTTTTCACCATATTTGAAATTCACTTCAAGGTTTGAAGTTAAAGGATTTAATTTTATTGTTGATGTATCTGAAGAATACACTTCTTTTAATACAGCGTTTAATTTTTGTGCCATTTTTTTATAATCTAAATCTTCTATTGAATCAACATCATTCAGAGCAAATCTCTCAATTAATCTTAATTTCGCATGGAGAATTAAATTCACATATTTTCCATCATCAGTGATTCTTGTCCAATCATCCGAATTTACAAAATCAAAAAATTCTTTAGGAATTTTTTCTTGAATAATACGAGAAGTCTTTGAGGATATTTTCTTATCATCGTTTGCCATATAGTAATCAATATCATTTTGCAAACCAAAAACTCTATTTATATTTTCGTATTGAGAATTTGCAGAATTACTTTTTGATAAAATTTCTTGTATTATTTGGAATTTGGCAGCATTGTCATTTTTTTCAACAAAAGCCATTGAAAGAGCCGAAATTAAATTTAATTCTTTATTGCTGTTGGATGCTTTGTATAATCTTTTTAAAAGTTCTAAAGTTTGACTATCTTCGTCTTTTCTTTTGTTCAATGGAGCTAAAGGCAAATAATTTATGTTTTTGTTGTCAATTTTTATATTAACACCGTATGAATTTATTTTATCTTGGGTATTAGATAAAAACGAAGTATATTTTGCAAAAGACATTGTTTTTAGAGCTTCATTCAAATGATTAATAATGTTTTGTGCATTAGAATAATCGTCTTTGTATGTATCTAACAAAGAAATCAACTGTTCAATTGATGGTATTTTGTCATCTGAAATAAAGTTGAGCAACTCTCTATCAGAAACAGAAGTCAACTGTTGAATATTTTGCGGTGCATATTTTGACTTTGAAAGAAAATCACTATTTAACAAAAATTCTGAGAATTTTTTGTATTCTTGTTCGGATAATTGCTCTTTTGCAAATCCCAATAAATCACGACAAGCATCCTTGTATGGAACAGCTTCTTCAGAAATCAAATCAATTTGCGAATTTTCGATAAATTTGATTTTGTCTTCTTCGGAATCAAAATACTCATCGAAACTGTTGAATTCTTTTTTCCTCAATTCGTATTCATAATTTTCAGACATTTCTATTTTTGCAATTTGGGAAACTATGCCTTCGATATTGTTTGGATTTTTTACGAATTCTTTTTTATATTTTAAATAAATATCTAATGCCGGTCTGCCTGCAAAAATACAATCTTCATCTTTTAAAATATGTTCATCAATTACTTTTTTAACTGTTTGAAAACGCTCTTCTTCTTGGTAGAGTAGAGATACAGGAGAAACATTTTGTTTCTTTGCTTCGTTAAGCAAATCGCCGAAAATATCAAATCTGAACAATCTGACAAATTCTAACATTTTATCACATGGTATCAAGTTGTTTTGGTTGTTTTGACCGTTTTTATTGTTTTTATTGTTTGGTTTTTTCTTGTTTGTTGATTTTTTATTTTCCGGAAGAGTTGTACATTTCTTGTAAAAATCAGCGAAAGACTTACTATCTTTGATTTTGTATTTTTTTAAAATACCAAGAAACAAATCGACATCTGTCATGGCTGCTTGATTATTATACAAAATACCGCTAATGCAGTCACCAAAATCCGTATATGTTTTTTGTGCTGCTTCTATAGAGCCTATTCTTGGCATTTCAGCCATTCCTTTTGTGATAGAATTAAACATCATCATTAACAATCTTGGATCAATGTCTGTTACAAAAGGAGCATTGAAAAGGTCAGAATATTGTTTTACTGTAATATTCAGCCTTTTGAGTCTTTCAAGAAATGTAAAATAATTTGCAGGTGCAGAAGAAATTTCAAAATCCCTATCCAGACATACTTTTGAATAACCTTTTATTTTTTTCGTTTCTATCAAATCTTCAATACAAGGCTCTAAAGCGTCAAAGTTTTGTTTATTGGATGCAAGATATATAGCATCAACTATAGTTGGGAAATAAGCATATACATATTTAGCCGGAAGTTTTATGTCTTTTTTATCTAAAAGACTTTGAAATTTGTTCAGTTCGTCATCTCTGTTTTTCATTAAAAAATAAACTGCATTAATTTTATCAAACTCTGAACTAAAATTATTAAAATATTCTTTTAAATCATAGATTCTATTGTCTAGAGAACTACCTTCATTTGTGATGCCTTCTTTTTTAAGGAAAGAAAAGACTTCTTCTAGAGAATACATATCAGGATTGTTCTCTTTCATGTAATAAAATTCTTGTGCTAAAGAAGGATAAGAAATCAAGTCTTTTTTGTTTTGTATTTCATTATGAAGTATCACAAATGTACTGGGGCATCTGCCAAAAATTTCATTAAAATTATTTATAGAAGCTCTTGTTTTAAAAAGCTCCAGCAAATCACCATAATTTACAATACCGTTTTCATTATAAAATTTAATTGTACTGTCTGCAAAGTTTTCATTTTTTGCCAAAAAACCGGCATTTATACAATCCC
This sequence comes from uncultured Candidatus Melainabacteria bacterium, assembly GCA_934692665.1. Lineage (GTDB taxonomy): Bacteria > Cyanobacteriota > Vampirovibrionia > Gastranaerophilales > Gastranaerophilaceae > RUG14156. Next base: position 3,412 of record CAKUUG010000036.1, read on the forward strand.
AAGCAAAGTCAATCAAAAGCATATCGATAGGCTTTTCTGATTTTTTCTCAAAGCTTTTTAAAGTTTTTTCATCCGGTACTTCACACAAAACAACATACGAAACTACATTTGCTGCATATTTTTGTGCTATTAGTTTTTCATCATCGATATCTTCACCTTTAAAAGATACTTCTTGTGTTTTTTTGGTAATTTTTTGAAAAGTATCTTTGTAAATTGGATTTGAGATGTTATTTGAATACAAGAAATTTGAAGAAAGAGCGTTTTTGCGATTTTCTTTTTCTTGTTGTTTTTGGATATTAAAAAATTTAAAATTATTGATTTTCATAGCTGGTATTTAATAAAAATCGAAAAAAAAATTTTTTTGCTATTGATATGATATTATTTTTTTATGAATAATTTAGATTCCCTTACTTTTAAATATTTTTTTGAAGAAAATTCAAACTTTATCAATGGTTCTATTGTACAAAAAATACAGCTTCCATCAAGAAGTGAGGTTATTTTAAATATAAGAAATCTAAATAACGATAAACCCCAAAACAAAAAACTCTACATTAACATCAATCCCAAATATCCACATATTTGTTTTATTAATGAAAATACGGCAAAATTAAGAAACATAGAAATCCCAAGTAAACCCCCAATGTTTTGTATGCAATTGAGAAAGTACCTCAGCGGTTCTAAAATAAAAGATTTTAGACTTGTAAAATACGAAAGAATATTTGAGATGTATTTTGATTATTTTGATGAAATAGGCTCTTTAACCAGAATTTGTTTGGCTTTGGAATTTATGGGAAAACATTCTAATATAATTTTATACAATGCAAATACAAAAAACATAATAGGTTCAATCCACAACATATCCCAAGACAAAAGTTCAATCAGAGAGATTTATGGCGGAATAAATTACACCTATCCTCCATTAAAAGAAAAATCAGATATATTAAATTCCAGTTATTCAACTTTTTTTGAAATAGCAAAAGAAAAAAACGCAAAAGAAATTTCTGAAAATTTTTATTATTTTTCACAAGGAATTTTGAATGAAATTTTCAATAATAAAGATTCCCTAGAAGAAATTTTTTCGTTTTTACAAGAGCTTCAAAATGGAAAAAACAAAGAATTCATTTGTTCATTTTGGGATAAAAATTCAAACAACAACATAAACGATTCGATTGATAGTTATTTTTCAAAAATAATGTTTGGTGAAATAATCAAAAACCAAAAAATCAAATTAAGAAACTTAATCAAAAACAACTGCAAAAAATACTCAAAAACAACAAAACCAAATGACAAAAAACTGCAAGAATTAAAGCTTTTTGGCGATATGATTATGGGGTATTTATATTCAATAAAAAAAGGTGAAAAAGAACTTGTTGTTGAAGATATCAAAATAAAACTGGATGAAAACCTTGCTCCAGCTGAAAATGCACAAAAATACTATCAAAAATACAAAAAAGAAAAAACAGCATTTGAATACAACTTGAAACGCTACAATTCAGCAAAAGAAAAATCAGATTATTTTGAAACAATTTTGTTTAACATTGAAAATTCAAAGACTTTTGAAGATTTGGAAGAAATAAAACAAGAGTTATCAGATATAGGACTTCTCCAAAATACAACAAAAAAAGACCAATCAAAACCAAAAGTCGAAAAAGTTGATTTTATGGAATATGAAATATACGTTGGCAAAAACAATAAACAAAATGATTATCTTATTTCAAAAATTGCAAAAGACGAAGACCTCTGGTTTCATGGACAAAATTTCCCCTCCAGTCATGTTATTTTAAAAATTCCAAACAACAAACCTTATCCCAATAAAGAAGTTCTTGAATTTTGTGCAAAATTAACAAAACAAAATTCAAAAGCAAAAGATGGCGGAAAAGCAGCAATAATAATGACAAAAAGAAAAAACTTAAAAAAACCTCCAAATACTTATTTGGGATATGTTACATACAAAGATGAAATAGAAATTGTAGTTTAATCTTCATTTGACAAATACTTCACAATTTTATACAGATATTCCAGTTTTTTCCTATCGTTTTCTATCGATTTCATAGCCAAATTGATGTCATTAATGAGTTCTTGGGTACTTTTAAGGTGTTCTGTTGCAAAAAGTTCTTCAGGTGTTGTATCTAGAGCAGCAATAATTTTTTCTAGCGTATCTGCTTTGACAAAATTTTGTCCGATTTCTATTCCAGATAGATTTCTTACAGAAATATTAACCATTTCAGCCAGTTGTTCTTGGGTTAAATTTTTCTTTTTCCTCATTCTTTTTATTTTTTCGCCAAATTCTTTTTTTATGTTCATTTTGCCTACTTTTTTGAAAAATTACATTGATTTTTTAAGAAAAAATGAAGTCTGTTTTCTATTTTTTTATATTATATTAAGTTTTATGAAGCTAAAATGTCGCTTTATTTCTTGTTTTCTTGTTTTCTTGATATTTTATTTCTATATTTTTGGCAAATTTGCAGTTGTTTTCGTTTTGTTAATTATGTACAACAAGCAAGAAAAAGGAAATAGCCATGCCAGTAAATACAGTAAATCTAGCTCAACCAACAAACATTAAACAGCCAAACAACAAAAGTAAAACCTCAAACAAAATCAAAAACGCAATCGATATAAATAAAAATGGAAGTATTAAAGAAGAAGTAATGGTTGGTTTAGCTGCTCTTGGTGCTATTGCACTTGCTGGTATTTCAATAGCAAAAGGTAAAAATACAAAAGCAGGTGAAATTGCTCCCAAAAAACCAATAGAACCACCTGTTGCAGAAGCTGTTTCACCTAAAGCGACTCCAACATTTAATTTCAATAGGCAAGAAATTATAAATTCCAGAATGTCATCAAATATTGATAAAGCAATAGATGAATTAAATAGTGCAGATTACAACAGTGATTCTGTTTCTAGTGCAAAGAAACTTCTAAAAAGAAATTTACCAAAACAAAAGAAAAAAGAAGCAACAAAAATTCTGGATCCTATGATAGAACAAAATAGAAAAAGCAGACAGATGATGATTAATGCACAGCATAGAACAAACAAGCAAGCACAAAATTCAATAAATATGGCAACTCAGGCATCGCACAATATCACATCCAAAACAGAAGAAGGATTAATCTCGCAAATTGAGGTAACTCAGGCCGCAGCAAATCAAGCAAAAGCTGCTTCTAATAGAGCAAATGCAATAAACAAAGAAGTTAAAACTCATAAAACTAAAAAAACAGCTTCTCGCTTAAGACAAAATACAGAGTCTATGGAAGCAAAAGCAAAAATGACAGAAGCAAGAAATTCAATTAAATTGAATAATTTGCAAGCTAAAGATGAAGCAAAATTGCAACACAAACTTGAATACATGCAAGGTCAAACTGACGCTTCAAAAGAAACCATAATAGCACATAGAGAACAGACTCAAATTAATGCAGCAAAAAGAAAAGCAAAACAACAAACAAATAAAGTCGGCTACCAAAGAGAATACACCAGATACAAAAATGCAACAAAAGAGCAGTTATTGGGTGTTTTAAATTCTCCAAAATCAAGCAATGTGCAAAAACAAGTAGCTGGTGATTTGTTAGCAAATATATAAAAATAAAATTCATTATTTCGACAGACGGTAACGGTTTTACCGTCTTTTTTATTTTAAATATTGTTTTTATTGTATAATTAAATCGTTAAATACTTTAAATAAGGAATGTTTATATGCAAGTTTCATACGAATGGCTAAATGAATATATAGAGTTATCAGGAATAACTCCTGAAGAAATTGCTCACAATTTGACTATGAGCGGATTAGAAGTCGAAGAAATCGAATACAAAAAACCTTCTTTTTCTAATATCAAAACAGCAAAAATAATAAAAATCGACACACATCCAAACGCAGACAAACTTCATCTTGTAACACTTGATTTAGGCGGAATAGAAAAAGTTGTCGTTTGCGGAGCACAAAATATTGAAGTAGGACAAATTATCCCTTATGCTTCTGTAGGTTCAAAAGTATTAGACAGAAAAACAGGTGAACAATTTGAACTTACCCCTGCAGTTATTCGTGGTGTAGAATCTCAAGGAATGTTATGTTCACAAGACGAACTCGGACTAACAGGAATGCAAGACGAAGACGGCATACTAATTTTAAATAGAATTTTTGATGAAGTTGAATTAAATCAACCATTGGAAAAAGTGTTAAATTTGTCGGACGAAGTAATTTTTCACACAGCCCCTACTGCAAACCGTGGGGATGAAATGAGCGTAATAGGTATCGCCAGAGAATTGTCAGCTTTGTTTAATCGTCCTATGAAATTTCAAAAAGCCGAACCAAAAGAAGATAAAAAAGCAGATTTTGAAGTAGAAATCTTAAATGAAGATGCTTGCAAATTCTATAGCGTTGCTATATTAAAAAATCTGAAAATCAAACCTTCACCTGATTTTATCCAAAGAAGAATTATAGCATCCGGCATGCGTCCAATAAACAACATTGTCGATATCACAAATTATGTCATGCTTGAATACGGAACACCTCAACATGCTTTTGATTTTGACAAACTAAACAACTATTTATGCGTTCGTTATGCAAAAGAAAACGAAACACTGGTTACAATTGATGAAGTCGAAAGAAAATTAACACCACAAAGCGTGGTTATTGCAACAAAAGAAAACCCTGTTTGTGCAGCCGGAGTTTTTGGTGGCTTAAATTCAGAAATTGACAACAATACAACAAATATCGCACTGGAAGCTGCATACTTTACTTCTCACACGAATAGAAAATCAGCAAGAAGTATAGGCTATCATTCTGATGCTTCTTCTCGCTACGAAAGAGGCATAGATATAGAAATGGTTACACCTGCAATGTATCGCTCAATTGAATTATTGCAAAAATATGCAGATGCCGAATTCTGCGGAACAGCAAAAGCAGGAAACAACAAAGCTTCTGATATAGAAGTTGTTTTAAGAAATTCAGAAATCAAAAGAATTGTTGGAATAGAAATAGGGCAAGAAAGATGTGTAGAAATTCTTCAAAATTTGGGGTTTGAATTAATGGGCAAAAACCCTGCAGCAGCAAAATTCAAAGTTCCAAGCTATAGAATTAATGATGTATATAGAGAGATAGATTTGATAGAAGAAATATCAAGAATCGATGGTTTTGACAAAGTTACACCACAAATTCCCAATATCTCGCAAGGTGCAGACATTAGTTTTGATACAAGAACAATTAAAAAAATAAACGAAATAATGTTGTCTTATGGGTTTGATGAAATAATTACAAGTTCATTAATCGGCAAAAACCTTGCAAATACATATCTTCAACCGTTAAACGACAATATGGCAATTACTGTCCAAAATGCACATAGTGAAGATTTTTCTACATTAAGACAGTATTTAATGCCAAACATGTTAGAAGTTGTTAAATTCAACTTTGACAACGGAAACAAAGCATTTAGATTTTATGAAATAGGAAAAACATATCTACAAACAGATACACCAAAAGAAGATTCTACCGGCGTAAAAGAAACAAGAAAATTATCAGGTTGTATTTTTGGTGTTAAAAACAACAACTTAATCAACAAAAGCAGCTATGACTTTTTTACATTAAAAGGAGTTTTAGAAAATTTGTTTGACGAATTGGGATTGTCAAAAAGAATTATTTATACAGAATTTTCAGAAAATGACAAAAATAACTTTGAATTTCTTCATCCTGCACAAGCTGCGACTATTTCAATCTTGGGCAAAAACAAAAATTCAATTGGCTACATTGGAAAACTTCATCCAATATTAGCTGACAAAATGAAAATAAACCAACCTTTATTTGTTTTTGAGATTGATTTAGAAGAAATTATTTCTTCTGTTAACCAAACAACACCAAAATACAAAAAGCTACCTGTATTTGGTTCTGTACAAAGAGATATTGCATTTGTTGTTGATAAAAATATAACCAATGAAACAATAAACAAAACTATTAAAAAAGTCGCAGACAAAAATATTTTCAAAGGCTCAAAAATATTTGACACATACGAAGGTGAAAATATAGGCCAAGGCAAAAAATCTCTTGCATACAGAATCACTCTGCAAGACGAAAACAAAACTCTTACAGATGATATCATCCAAACGGAAATCAACAAAATCAAAGCAGGACTGGAAAAAAATATTACAGGTCTTGTGCTTAGGTAGAAATTTTAAAACCGCCTTATTTCTATTAAGGCGGTTTTAATTTAAAATTTATTTTATTTTTAATTTTGAATTTATCTTTGATTCATTGTTCTGACGTCATAAGTATTGTAATTAACATTGTTATTATTGTAATTGATTTTTGCAGCAGCAGCCGCTTCCATTCTTCTATTCTTTTCAGCAATTTTTTGTTCTTGACGCAATTTCTTTTGTCCACGAATAGTGCTGCTTACATTTATTGTATTATCCGGATTGTAAGTTGTTCTAGCGAGCACACTCATACTAAGCATTAATGAAGTTAAAACAAATATACTAAAAAACTTTTTCATAGTTCCTCCAAGAAAATAACTATATATTAATATAAAACGATATTTGTAAAAAAAATGCTCTTTTGTAAAGACAAATTTTTACAAAGCTTAATATCTAAACCAAAAAACCTTAAGTCTGCACAGTTTTAAAGATATTTTTTCTATTCCGGTAAAATCATATTGTTAACAAAATGTTTAAAAATAAAAAAAACCTTGTAACTTCTACAAGGTTTACTATTCTCTTTCTTGTCTTACTTAGTTTTCACTTTCTTCAGTTTTGTTTTTTGAAAAATCATAATATATTCATGTTCAAAAATATTAAAACCTCCGGCAAGTGCCCTGTATCGCCACAAATTAGCATTTTTTCCTTTAGCTTTTTCGTTGCCTACAATATTTTTTACAATGACAGCTTTAGTTACAAATCCTAATTCTTCCATTCTTTTTTGACATTCAAAACCCAAAGAATAATATCTGCTATTTGCATATTTGTCACCAATAATTAACGCTGCAAAACGATTTTGTTCCAATAAATCATAACCGTTTTTTGCAACTTTTTTAAACAAATCGTAAAATTCTTCCGTAGAAGAACAATTGGACAAGTCTTCTTTTTTGTCAGAAAACTTTATAATATCGTCATAAGGTGGATGAAGCAACAAAAACTGAGCCTTGCTTTCTCCCATGATTTCAAGTCTTGCTTGAACTTTTTGTTTTGCTTCTTCGCTTGCACTGTCACCTTGGATAATATTTACATTCACAACCAAATCTTTTGGAGTGAATTTTTCTGACACATAGTCAACCATTTCTTGCTTCAATTCAACCCCAATGCAACGACGAGAGAGTCTTTTTGCTTCTATTCCTGTTGTTCCTGAACCAAAAAACAAGTCTAAAACTACATCATTTTTTTTAGTATAGCGTTCAAGAAGCTGAGTTGCGATTTGCGGAATATAATTTCCGTGATAATCATAACTATGGCCATTAGACTTGTCACGAGAAGCAAATTCCCACCAAGTACCTGTTTTGATATCGCTGTACATTTTCCAGTTATTTAAATCAATATCATTGTATGGCTTTGTTTTGACCGGTTTAACAACTTCTAATTGCGTTGTTTTTTGCTGTTTTTTAGTATTCGTTTTTGTTGTGGCAGGCATAAATCACCTTTAAAATCTAACTTTGAAAAGTATATAAAAAAATGCAGTAAATTAAATCAACTAAATTTATTAAAAAAATTTAACATATTAGCAATTTTTTTCATTTAGTAGTTTTATGATTATATGATAAAAGCAATTAGAAATTTTAATTTTACAGGTGAAGTACAAACACCGCAAACACCAAAAACCCACAGTCCGTTTTTGAACCAACTTCTCAATCAAAAAGGGCTTTTGGCTCAACCTATAAAAGATACGTTTGAAAAAGGAAATAGCAAACTATCAATATATTATTATAACGATACCCACGGAAATTCTGACCAAATGGCAGGATTAGTCAATGCAGCAAAAGATTTTAAATCAAAACATTCTGCAACTCCAAACTTAATACTTTCTGCAGGTGACAATTGTTCCGGTGGTGACGCTAAAAAAAATGAGTTTATTTTCGATTTAATGCAAGATATGATGCAAGTAGATGCTTCAGCAATCGGAAACCATGAAATAGATGCAACAAAAGAAGGTTTTGTCGATGCTCTAAAAGAAAGAACAATGCCATTTGTTGCAACAAATGTAGAATTTGACAATGAAACGCTAAAAAAACTCGTCAAAAAATCTCTAATCGTAGAAAAAAATGGCGAGAAGTTCGGTATAATCGGTGCTATGCCACAAGATTTTGAATCTTGTACCAAAAAAGCCGTGCAAGATGGTGTTGATGTAGATGATTTTGATGATACAGTAGAACATTTGCAAGAAGAAATCAACAACCTAAGAAGTCAAGGTATCAATAAAATAATAATGTTGTCCCACTCTAGTTATGAAACAGACAAACAGCTGGCACAAAACTTGGATGGTGTTGATATTATAATTGGTGGTCACAGTCATACTGTTGTAAAAGGTGCGCAAGAAGGCGAAAATCTTTTGCAATCAAAATCAAAAGAACCTGTAATTATTACACAAGCGGGTGAAAATGGAAAATACTATGGAAATTTGGATGTAGAATTTAACGACAACGGTATTATTACAAAAGTAAGCAACAAATTAACTCCAAGTACAAATCAAGAAAAATCCCCTGCGATAGAATACATAAAAAATGCAAAAATGGGTAAAAGCGAAAAAATAGGCAATTTGACTTATGTTGAGCCGCTACCTAATAACAGAAGAATAGAACCATGCGGTTGGACATGTACTGTTGCCGATTCTATGAAAGAAGAATTGGGCGTTGATGTTGCATTAATAAATTCTGCCAACATAAGAAAAGTTCCAAAAGCAGGCACTCTAACGCAAAGAGATGTTACAGAATCTGCACCAATGAAAAACAATTTAATAAAGACAAGATTAACCCAAAAACAGCTTGTTGAGTCAGTGAAAAATGCCGCAAAAGCAACATTCTCTAGTCAAAATGGAGAACCGGGACTTATTCAAGGAAGTGGTTTCTCGTACAAAATAGATGATAAAGGCAATCTTCTTGAGATGAAAATTTTAGACAAGCAAGGTAATGCCACTCCTCTTGACATTAACAATCCGTCAGAAGATATTACATATAGTGCAGCTTATGATACATTTATGGCACAAAAAGACGGCGAAACTCCGGAACTTGCACCAAAATTTGAAACAGAAACGCTGGATTACGACAAAGACAAAACTATGATGGACTATTTGAGCAAGATGTCAAATACAAATGACATCAAAATCAAATATGATAATAGAATTGAAATAGTAAAAACAGCAAAATAGAAACCACTGTGCAATAATAACCGAAAACTTTCAGGCTTATCTTTGACAACATTTTCATAAAGTATTTTATACACAGATATCCAACAACAAAAGAAGCCAAAAATCCTAAAATTATTGCTTTAAAGTTGTATGTTGAAAATTCGCTAAAGTCAATTTCAATCAAAGGATAAATCATAGAAGCAAGCAGTATTATAGGGATACTCATCAAAAATGAAAATCGTGCAGCTTTGACTCTATCCATGCCATTGAACAATGCAGTCGAAATCGTCAAACCACTTCTTGAAAACCCCGGAAAAACAGCCAGCCCCTGTGCTATTGCAACAAGTATTGTTGTTTTTAAATTTAGTTTTTTATTTCCTTTGTAAAACTTTTCACTAAAAAGCAGCACCAAACCTGTGCCAAAAAGGAAAAAGCAAATGTATTTCGGATAATTAATTAAATTTTCAACTTTGTCTTTTATAAGCAAACCAACAACACCTGTAATCACGGTTGACAACATAATATACAGAGTTAATTTGAAATTTTCGTTTTCATATTTTTTCTCTTTTAAACTTTTAAAAAAATCTATAAAAATAGTTTTTAAATCACTAAAAAAATAAATTAAAACAGCAATCAATGTTGCCAAATGAACCATTATATCAAAAAATATTTCTTCGGAATTCGCTTCTAGCGTGTGAGTTGAATTTGTAATCAAATTGTACAATGTATTTGAAAAAACAATATGAGCAGAACTTGATATTGGCAAAAATTCGCTCAGCCCTTGAATAGAGCCTGTTATAACAGCTTGTAGAGTTTGCATATAATATTAATCCTATTCTTCAAAATAACTAGCACGAGAAGTGGTTGTTTCCCAAACATTTACTCTTGAAACTTGGGGAATGACTTTTTTTGCTTCCGTAAAAATAAATTTAGCAATAAACTCCGAACTCGGACTTTGCCCCTTAAACTCTTCCAGTTCATTTAAGTCTTTATGATCCAAGTAATCAACGATTTCATTGACTTTCTTTTTTAATACTTTAAAATCAATTAAAATATTTGACTTGTCTAATTCGCTCCCTTTTGCATAAACTTCAACTTTCCAGTTGTGTCCATGGGGATTTTCACATTTGCCTTTATAGTTGAGCAAATGATGTGCTGATGAAAAATTTGTTTCTACTCTTACTTCAAACATAAAATAATAATAACATAAAAAAATATCGACAATAGTGTCGATATTTAAAATTGATAAATTAAATATAAAATTTAAATTAATGCATCTAATGATTTTGAAGGTTTTTTCGCATTTGCAACAGCATTGCCCGTGCTATCAAGTATTTTTGATGCATTGTTGCCAAAAGCATCAATTACTTGCACTTTAGCCGGAGCGGTTTTTGAAGTGGCATCGCTTTTTGCAATAATCAAACTTATTTTGTCATTGTTTCTTTTTGACAAAATTTCTGAATCAGTTTGCAAATTGCCGTTCATAAATTGTTGCAAAAACGACATCTTAGCGATAATCAATTTTGATTCATCATAATTTGCCGTAACCAAATCACGAGCAAGACAAGTAACAGCTGCCTCTACACCGGCATCATCGTTTCTTCTTGCAGTTTCTTTTTGGTGAGAAGGTTTAATTGTTTGTTTGAATGTTTTGTTGATAAATTTCTCTTCTTTTTCTGTAATGTTTACAGGATAATAAGCATTTGACACAGAGTTTATAGCCACTTTACACCTAACTTAACTTTTAACTACTAACATACGTACAAAACAAAAATTTAATTTTTTTTGCTAAAAAAGTAACAAATGTAAAAAAATGTTTAATTGATTTGTTTGTGGTAAAATAGATATATGAGTCATGTTTTCAAACAGAGGGTATACTATTCAGACACTGATGCGTATGGCGTTGTTTGGCATGGAAGTTACCTGAGATGGCTCGAAATGGGACGAGTTATGCTATGTGAAAAAGCAGGAACTACCCTAAAAGAACTTGAAAACGACAATATTGTCATGCCGGTTGCCGAAATGAATATAAAATACAAAAATTCGGCAAAATTGGAAGATGAAATCACCATAGAAACAGAAATTGTTAGTTATGGAAAATTTTATTTAACTTTTCAACAAAGAATATTTGACGAAAAGACAAACAAAACGTATATTGAAGCGACGTTCAAAGTCGTTGCAATAAACAAAGATGGAAAACTATATAGGAGTTTACCTGAGCAAATTCAAAAAATTTGCAATCAGTAAAAATCGATAGCTGTCAAAATTTAATTGACAGCTATTTTTATTTTGAAACACATCACATTTATTAGAGTCTATTGTCTTACAGGAATTTAATTCCACTTTAAAAAACAGGAATAACAAAATTCCTCCAAATTAATGACTTTTGGAGGAATTTTAAGATTTTGTGGCTTTAACTATTTTGTTGTTAATTTGTTAACAGCTTTAGTTAATCTTGATTTTTTTCTAGCAGCGGTATTTTTGTGAAGAATACCTTTTTGAGCTGCTTTGTCGCAAAGTTGATACACTTTAGATAACAAAGCATTTAACTCAGATTTGTCTTCTGAAGTTGCACAAGCCAAAACTTTTTTAACAGCAGTTTTGATTGATGTTTTGAACGCTACGTTTCTTTCAGTGTTTCTTTGAGCAATTAATACTCTTTTTTTTGCAGATTTAATATTTGCCATTTTCTTGTCCTTTCACGAAATAACTTGTACTTTTGAAGTTATCTGCGAGGTTTTAAGTGAGTAACTATATAATACTCAAAAATAATATTTTTTGCAATTTATTCGTTCATCATTTTTTTAAAATCGTAATAATTTTCAAGCGTTTTTGTTACTTTTCCAATAGGGTAAAACACATAATAAATTATTTGTGCTTTTTTTGTTGGGTAGCAAAAGTCTTCATCGCATTTAAAATATCCAATATTTATACCATCTTTATATCTTCTTTCAAAATAATCATTAATGTATTTTTCATTTTTTATAGCATTTGGAAGTTTTTTATTTTCTACAGAATAAAAAATCATAAACGACGACAAGCTTCTATCTACTGTAGTCGGGCCAATATACACCACAAACAAACAAATAAAAAGCTCTGACAAATATACAACAAAATCTTCAAAAAAATCCCCTTTGTTAAAAATTTTCCAAATTGAAAATCCAAATACAGAAGCCAAGCAAGAAATTTTTATTGCATTAAAAAAAAGGGTGACATCTTTTAGAAATATATTAAACAACAGAACCAATAAAAAAGAAAGGATAACCCCAACAACTAAACTTAAAAAATAAGATAATACTTTTTTTGTAGTTACTTGCTTTTTATTCATTTTAAATTCTATAATTATCCTAATATCAAAATCAGTATAAGGAAAATTTATGAAAATTTCAACTTTTACCTTAAGCAAGTTAGCTTACATATATGCTTCTATCCCCTTATTCATTTTTTTACTTTTTTGGCTAAAACCACTTGTAGCACTTGCATCAGCAATCGGATTACTTTTTATTTTTAAAAAAACTATTAAAAATATACCAAATTCGTATTTTTATGTTAATAAAAAAATATTAATAATTATTTTTATTACGAGTTTCTTTTGGTGCTTGTATGCAGGAATAGGAAATCTTTCTTACCAAAGTCCGGATTGGCATACAAGAAATGCAATCTTTAGAGATTTGATTAATTTTTCTTATCCTGTTAAATACGAAAATGGCTCTATGCTTGTTTATTATATGGGGATGTTTTTGCCAGGGAGTCTTTTTGCAAAATTATTTTTAATTTTCGGAGAAGATTTTGCTTTTAAAATTGGAAATTACTTTAATTTATTTTATGTAATTTTAGGGCTTAATATTATTATATTACAACTCATTTATTTAACCAGAGCAACAAAAAAGCAACAGCTATTAGTTTTATTTATTTTTGTTTTCTTTTCCGGCGTAGATATATTTGGTTTTGATTTATTAAAAAATTTCCATTCACTTCATCTTGAGCGTCATGGTATATTGCAATAC